>CAZAFS010000004.1:0-1487 GCA_964484165.1 uncultured Opitutaceae bacterium
CAGCACCCGCAGGCAGTCCTCGTCACCGACGCCGTGGCGGCGATTGACGACGAGGACTGCCTGCGGGTGCTGCGGTTGTTCAATGAGCGCGCCGGGCAGAGTCACCTGATGGCGGACGGAGTTGACGGGAGACAAATCGAGCAGCTTCCCCTGCTCGGCATCTCCAGCATCTGCAACCTGCTCGCCGCCATCAAGACGGCCAGATACTTCGAGCTCGGCGAGCGCGACGTGATTCTCACCGTGTTCACCGACTCGACCGAGCTCTACCAGTCACGCCTGGCCGAGCTGCGGCGGGACCATGGCGCCTATCGGGCCCGGGATGCCGTCGCCGATTTCGCCGGCCCGCTGGCCCACCAAGGGGTCGAGCACTTCAAGGAGCTCACCTACCCGGAGCGGAAGGCCATCCACAACCTGAAGTATTACACGTGGGTCGAACAGCAGGGCAAGACGAGCAAGGACCTGATCGCCCAGTGGGAACCAGACTATTGGCGCGCCTTGTTCGAGGAGGAAGTCGGGTACTTCGACGAGTTGATCGCAGCCTTCAACGCGGCGGCCGGCCCATCAACCTGACGTGGGCCCGGCTACGGCCCGATCCGCGTGCCGGAATGCCCGTCGAACACCGAGGCCAGCGCTTCGGGGCAGGTGATGAACGCCTCGCGGCCGCCCCCTTCGATGAACCGGATGCACGCCTCCACCTTGGGGAGCATCGAGCCCGCCGGAAAATGCCCGGCGGCGATATAGCGCCGGGCCTCGGCCACCGTTATTGAGTCGAGCGCGCGCTGCTCGGGTTTGCCGAAATCCAGGCAGACCTTTTCGACCGCGGTGCAAATCACGAGCTGGTCGGCGCCGATTTCGTGCGCGAGAACGGCCGAGGCCAGGTCCTTGTCAATCACCGCCGCCACCCCGCGCAGCTGGCCCGGCTCCGTGACGACCACGGGAATCCCGCCGCCGCCCGCCGCCACGACCACATTTTGGGCGTCCGCCAGGCGCCGGATCACGTCGGCTTCGATGATCCGCATCGGCTGCGGGGACGCGACGACGCGCCGCCAGCCCCGGCCGGCGTCCTCGACCATCGTCCATCCCTCGACGCGCATCCGCTCCTCGGCCTGTTCCCGCGTGTAGAACTCGCCGATCGGCTTGCTCGGTTTGGCAAAGGCCGGATCGTCGCGATCCACCAGCGTCTGGGTCACGAGGGTGACGACGGGGTGCGTCAGGCCGCAGCGGCGGAACTCGTTGCCCAGCGCCTGTTGAATCTGGTAGCCCAGCGCGCCCTGGGTGTCGGCGACGATGGAGTCGAGCGGCACCTCGTGCAGGATGCCGCGGGAGTGCTCGCTGCGGCGCAGGATGAATCCGACCTGCGGCCCGTTGCCGTGCGTGATCACGACGCGGCACCGGCGCTCGAGCAGGCTGGCGATGTGCCGGGCGGTCTGGACGACCGCCGCGTATTGGTCGGGCACGCTCATGTGCCGGGCGTCGCTGATGAGCGA
>CAZAFS010000004.1:1587-34465 GCA_964484165.1 uncultured Opitutaceae bacterium
TACCGCACCTTGTCCGATTTCGCGGCCCAGGCCCGGAAGGCGGTCTGCGCCTCGGCGCGCAGCAGCGGCGTCATCGCCACCTGGCGCTGCCCGGGCGGCAGCAGGAGCTGTTGGTGGATAAAGCTGTCGTCGAAGCCGATGGTGGCGGCGTCGGCGCACGTGTTGCCATAAAACACCTGCGGGATGCGCGCCCAGTAGATCGCGGCGAGGCACATCGGGCACGGCTCGCAACTGGCGTAGAGCTCGCAGTCGGCGAGCTGGAAGGTGCCCAGCGCCCGGGCGGCATCGCGGATGGCCACGATCTCGGCATGCGCGGTCGGATCGTTCGTCGAGGTGACCACGTTCTGGCCCCGGCCCACGACGGCGCCGCGGCGCACGATCACGCAGCCAAACGGCCCGCCGCGGCCGGAGCGGACACCGTCCTCGGCCAGTTTAAGGGCTTCGCGCATGAAGTCGTCGGGCGACACGATCGTTGGGGTCGGACGGGTGGGACGGGCTGCGAGGGCGCCGTCACCAACAGAGCTTTGATTTGCGTGCGGTGGTTTCAACTGTTTTCCTCCCCGTTATGAACCACCCGCCGGCCGATGCGGCCCCTGCCGCATCGCTGAACGGCTTCGCGCTCACCGTCAATGGACGGACCGTCCGGGTTGAGGGCGTGCCGCCGACCACGACGTTGCTCGAGTTTCTGCGGGCCCAGGGCCTGACCGGCAGCAAGCGGGGCTGCGACGAGGGCGACTGCGGCGCGTGCACCGTGGCGCTGGTCGACCGCGACGCGGCGGACCGGCCGACCTTCCGCGCGATCAACAGTTGCCTCGTGCTCTTGCCCATGCTGGCCGGCCGCGAGATCGTGACGGTCGAGGGGCTGGCCGCGGGCGAGCATCTGCATCCCGTGCAGGCGAGCATGGTGAACAATTACGGTTCGCAATGCGGTTATTGCACGCCGGGCTTTGTCGTGTCGCTCTTCGAGGCGTTCCACCGCGCCGACGGGCCCGGTGCCCGGGAGCTCAGCGATCAGCTCTGCGGCAACCTCTGCCGCTGCACCGGTTACCGGCCGATTCGCGACGCCGCGCTCGATGCGCTGGCGGGCCGCGCCGCGCCCGATGAGGCGGCCGAACCGTTTCGCGCGCGGCTGCGGGAGCCCGTCGCGGCTCCGGCCGCGCTGGCCTATGCCACGGCGGACGGGAGTTTCTTCCGGCCCGGATCGCTCGCGGATTTGTTTGCCGTGATGGCCGCGCACCCCGAGGCGCGCCTGGTCGCCGGCGCGACGGAAATCGGCGTCGACCTCAACAAGAAGGCCCGGACTTTCCCCTGCCTGATATCGACCGAGGGCGTGCCGGAGCTGACGTGCCTCGCCGCCACGCCCGCCGCCTGGCACATCGGCGCCGCCGTGCCGCTCACCAATGTCGAGGAGGCGCTCGGCGGCGAATTCCCGTCGCTGGCGCGGATGTTGCGGGTGTTCGCGTCGCGGCAGATCCGCAGCCGGGCCACGCTCGGGGGCAACCTGGCCACGGCGTCGCCCATCGGCGACAGCGCGCCGGTCCTGCTCGCGCTCGACGCCACGCTGGTGCTGGCGGCGGCGCGCGGCGAGCGCACCGTGCCCATCGCGGAGTTCTTCACCGGCTACCGGCAGACGGTGCTCCGGCCCGGCGAGATCATCCGCGAAATCGTGCTGCCGCGCGGCGAACCGGCCGCGGCGGGGCTGACGCGCCGCGCCGATTTCCTCAAGGTGTCCAAGCGGCGCGAGCTGGACATCAGCACCGTGGCCGCGGCGTTTTGCGTGGACGTCGATCCCGCGAGGGTGGTGCGCCGGGCGCGACTGGCCTACGGGGGCGTGGCCGAAATCCCACGGCGCGCGCGCCGGGCGGAAGCCGCGCTGGAGGGAAAAAGGCTGGCCGACGCGGCGCCCGAGGTCGCCGGCGTGCTCGCGACCGAGTTTCAACCGATCGACGATGTGCGCGGCAGCGCGGCCTATCGCGGAGCGCTGGTCGTGAGCCTGTGGGAAAAGTTCGTCGCGGGCGACCAGAGCGAGGCCCAGGACGGCCCGCTGGATTTCGATCACGGCGCGGCGTGGCCCGACACCGACGCCTCGCGCGCCCTGCGGCACGAGAGCGGCGCCGGCCATGTGACCGGCGGCGCGCTGTACGTGGACGACCTGGCCCAGCGCCGGCCGATGCTCGACGCGTGGCCGGTGCTTTCGACGCACGCGCGGGCGCGCCTCGTCCGCCGCGATGCCACCGCGGCGCGACGCGCGCCGGGCGTGGTGGCGGTGCTGCTCGCCGAGGACATTCCGGGCGTGAATAACGTCGGGTCGGTGCGGCCTGACGAGCCGCTGCTCGCGGCCGATGAGGTGTGTTACCACGGCCAGATGATCGCGCTGGTGGTGGGCGAGTCGGTGCGCGCCTGCCGCCAGGCGGCGGCGCTGGTCGAGGTGGACTACGAACCGCAGCCGCCGGTGCTCACGCTGGCCGCGGCGGTGGCGCAGAACAGTTTTCACACGGAGCCGCACGTGCTCGCACGCGGCGATTGCGCGGCGGCGCTGGCCGCGGCGCCCTGCCGGCTGGAGGCCGAGTTCGCGCTGGGCGGGCAGGAGCATTTCTACCTCGAGACGCACGCGGCGTGGGCCGAGCCGGGGGAGAAGGGCTCCGTGCTCGTCTGTTCCTCGACCCAGCATCCGTCAGAAATTCAGGCGCTGGTGGCGGCGGTGCTCGGACGGCCGCGCCACCAGGTGGTGACACAAGCGCCGCGCATGGGCGGCGGTTTCGGCGGCAAGGAGACGCAGGGCAATGCGTTCGCCGCGCTGGTCGCGCTGGCCGCGGTCCGGACCGGCCGGCCCGTGCGCCTCCAGCTCGACCGCGACGTGGACATGACCGTGACCGGCAAGCGGCATCCGTTCGCGGCGAAATTTGCCGTGGGTTATGACCGCGACGGGCGGCTCCTGGCGGCGGACATCGCGCTGGTGTCCGACGGCGGCTGGTCGCTCGACCTGTCGCAGGCGATCATGGACCGGGCGCTGTTCCACCTCGACAACGCCTACTACCTGCCGGCGGTGCGGTTTTCGGGCCGCGTGGCCAAGACCAACGTCGCGTCGAACACGGCGTTTCGCGGCTTCGGCGGGCCGCAGGGCATGCTGGTGATCGAGGAGATTCTGGACCGGGTCGCGCGCCGGCTGGGCCTGCCGCCGGAGGTGGTGCGGGAGCGCAACCTCTACCACGGCCGCGGTGAGACCAACACGACGCACTACGGCGTCGAAATCGGCGACAACCGCCTGACGGAAATCTGGCGGCGGGTGCTGGCGCAGGCGCGGTTCGCGGCGCGGCGCGGCGCGGTGGCGGACTGGAACCACGCGCACCACCGCATCAAGCGCGGGCTCGCGGTGACCCCGGTGAAGTTCGGGATTTCGTTCACGCTGCTGCACTACAACCAGGCCGGCGCGCTGGTGCTGCTCTATCCGGACGGCACGGCGCAGGTGAACCACGGTGGCACCGAGATGGGCCAGGGACTGAACACCAAGGTCCTCGGCGTGGCCATGCGCGAACTCGGCCTGCCCGCCGACCGCATCCGGCTGATGACCACGAGCACGGACAAGGTGCCGAACACGTCGGCCACGGCGGCGTCGGCCGGCGCGGACCTCAACGGCGCGGCGGTGGCGGCGGCCTGCGCGACGCTGCGCGAGCGGCTGGCGCCGGTGGCGGTGCGGATGCTGGCGGTGAAGGCGGGCGCAGCCGCGGACTCGCTGCCCCCGTGGAGCGGGCAGCCCGGCCCGGCGGGCGGCGAGCAAGCGGCGCCCGACCTCGTTTTCGCGGACGGACACGTCTTTGCCCGGAGCGCGCCGGACGTGCGCCTCGAGTTCGCCGAGTTGTGCCGCAAGGCTTACGTTCGCCGCGTGAGCCTGGCGGCCACGGGATTCTATCGCACGCCGGAGATCCACTGGGACTGGGCGACGGCCCGGGGCCGGCCGTTCTACTACTACGTCGGGGCCGCGGCGGTGACCGAGGTCGAGGTCGACGGGTACACCGGAATGCACCGCGTGCGGCGCGTGGACATCGTCGAGGATGCCGGTCAATCGCTCAACCCGGGCGTCGACCGCGGACAGATCGAGGGCGGCTTCGTGCAGGGCATGGGCTGGCTGACCCGCGAGGAGCTGCTCTGGGACCGCGAGGGCCGGCTCGCCACGCACAGTTCAAGCACCTATCAGATTCCGGCGTTCAGCGACGCGCCGCGCGAATTTCACGTCACGCTCCTGCCCGACGCGGCGCAGCCGGGCGTGATCCACGGCAGCAAGGCCGTCGGCGAACCGCCGTTGATGCTCGCCATTTCGGTGCGGGAGGCGATCCGCGACGCGGTGGCGGCGTTCGGCGCGCCCGGCGGCGAAGTGCCGCTCGCCTCACCCGCGACGGCGGAGGCGGTGTTTTGGGCCATCCAGCGACGACGATGACAACCGAGCCTGTGAGCGATGCGGGCCACCCCGGAGGGCGCCCATGAGGGTCCAACGCCTGTCCGGTCGGATCGTCGACGTCTGCAACCGGGTCGAGTACCCCGGAACGGTGGAGATCGCCGATGGCGTCATCCGCCGCATCATCCGCGACCCCCATCCCCGCGGAGCCGGCCTGATCCTGCCGGGCCTGGTCGACGCCCACATTCACATCGAGAGCTCCATGCTGCCGCCGTCCGAGTTCGCCCGCCTGGCGGTCGTACACGGGACGGTCGCAACCGTCTCCGATCCCCACGAGATCGCCAACGTCCTCGGCACGGCCGGCGTGGACTACATGATCGCGGACGGCCGTCGCACGCCGTTCAAGTTCCATTTCGGGGCGCCCGCCTGCGTGCCGGCCACGGTCTGGGAGACGG
Organism: uncultured Opitutaceae bacterium; assembly: GCA_964484165.1. Taxonomy (GTDB): domain Bacteria; phylum Verrucomicrobiota; class Verrucomicrobiia; order Opitutales; family Opitutaceae; genus Fen-1467. The sequence goes on from CAZAFS010000004.1 coordinate 6,436, forward strand.
CCGGGGCGGCGCTCGGCGCCCGCACCGTGGCCCGCCTGCTCGCCCGGCCCGCCATCAGCTATCTCGCCGAGGTGATGGATTTCCCCGGGGTGCTCGCGCGGGACCCCCGGGTGCTCGCGAAGATCGCCGCCGCGCGGCGCCGGGGCAAGCCGGTGGACGGCCATGCTCCCGGCTTGCGCGGAGCCACCGCCGCCGCCTATGCCGCCGCCGGCATCTCGACCGATCACGAGTGTTTCACCCTGGCCGAGGCGAAGGACAAGATCGCCGCCGGCATGCGGATTCTCATTCGGGAGGGCTCGGCCGCAAAAAACTTCGCCGCCTTGGCGCCGTTGCTGAAAACGCACCCCGCGCAGTGCATGTTCTGCTGCGACGACCTCCATCCCGACCGGCTGCTCGTCCAGCACCTCGATGCGCATGTCCGGCGCGCCCTCGCCTCCGGCGCCAACCGCTTCGATGTGCTCGCCTGCGCCACGGTCAACCCGGTGCGGCACTACGGCCTGCGGGTCGGCCTGCTGCGCGTGGGCGATCCGGCGGACCTGATTGTGGTCGACGGTTGGAGGCGGTTCCGGGTGCTGCGCACCTATGTGGACGGCCGGCTCGTGGCGGCCAACGGCCGCAGCCGGCTGCCGCGCCAGCCCGTGCGGGTGGTCAACCATTTCTGCGCCCAGCCGCGCCGGCCGGAGGATTTTGCCGTGGCGGCCGGACCCGGCCGGCTCAACGTCATCGAGGCGCTCAACGGCCAGCTGGTCACGCGGCACCGCCGGCTGCGCGCGCGGGTGGTCGCGGGGCGGGCCGTGGCCGACCCGGCGCGCGACGTGCTCAAGCTTGCCGTGGTCAACCGTTATGTGCCCCGGGCGCCCGTGGCGGTGGCTTTCGTGCGGGGGTTTGGCCTGCGGACCGGCGCCCTCGCCTCGTCGGTGGCGCACGACTCGCACAACATCGTCGCCGTGGGCGCGGATGACGCCTCCCTGGCGGCGGCGGTCAACCTCGTCATTGCGCAGCGGGGCGGGCTCAGCGTGGTCGGAGCGGGCCGCCGCGAAGTGCTGCCGCTGCCGATCGCCGGCCTCATGTCCACCGGCGAGGGCCGCGCCGTGGCGCGCCGCTACCTCGCCCTCGACGCGCTGGCCAAGCGGCTCGGTTCCCGGCTCGACGCTCCGTTCATGACCCTCTCCTTCATGGCCCTGCTCGTCATCCCCGATCTGAAACTGAGCGATCGCGGCCTCTTCTCCGGCCAACGCTGGGTGTTCCAGCCGCTGTTCGACTGAGCGCGGCCAGATCGGACGATGGGATCCGCGCGCCTTCGGCCCCGGCGCCGGCCGGGTCCGCGCTTCACCGCCGGAAAGAATTCTGATGCCTTGCGGAAATCTGGGACCGGGGGTTACGTCAATGCTGACGAGCAAACGCCGATCCGCACGGCCTTTTTTGCCATAGGCCGGGTGGGAACGAACGGACCGACCCAAGATCCTTTATGAACCACCGGAAAAACCTGCTAGTCGCCGTGACCCTGTGTGTCGCGACTGTGACGACCTCCTCGGCGTTCGCCCAGATGGGCCGGCGCTTCCCCTCCGAGAAAAAGATCGTCGTCGACCCGGTGACGGGCATCCCGCTGACGTTCCTGACCAGCACGCCCGCCGGCGATTCCAAGATTTATCAGACGCACCGCCAGTGGACCGCCGATGGCAAGTGGGTCATCTTCCGCTCCAATCGCGTGCGCGGGCAGGCCTTTGCCGTCAACGAAGACACGGGCGTCATCGTGCAACTCACGGAAAACGGCTACATGGGCATGCTCTGCGCGGCCCGGCTGTCAATGAAGCTCTACATCATGCGGAACCTCGGCGGCTTTGGCCGGGAGGAGGGCCCGGGTCCCGCGGCTGCGGCGAGTCCGGCCAACGCCTCCGCTCCCGCCCCGGCGTCCGCCTCCGCCCCGGCGGTCGGCCCGGCGCCGGAGGTCGGCCCGGCGCCAGCCGGCGCACCCGCCGCCGGCCGCGGACGCGGCGGGCCGCGCGGACCGTTCCAGATCGTCGAAATCGACCTCGCCCGGCTCTTCGCTGACAGCGAGGCGGGTGCGATGAAACCTGCCGCCGAGTACGAGCGGGTCTGCGGCACCACGCCCGCGGGCATGATGGCCGACGGCAACATGGGCCTCGATGCCAATGAGGACTTCGTCTATTTCCGCGCCAGCGGCGAGGAAGTCAGCCAACACCTGCCGCCGGGCACCAAGATCGACGAACCCTTCGGCCCCCGGCACATGGGCGCGGGTCCCACCGGATTGGCCAGCATGAACCTCAAGACCGGCGAGGTGAAGGTGATCGTGGCCGTCCCGTTCCAAATCGGGCACGTCCAGACCAATCCGTGGGTCCCGGGCGAAATCGTTTTCTGCTGGGAGACGGGCGGCAAGGCACCGCAGCGCACGTGGACTGTCATGGCCGACGGCACCGGGCTGCGGCCGCTTTATCCCGAAGCGCCCTACGAGTGGATCACGCATGAGGCCGTCATCACCCAGGACGAGGTGGCGTTCGCCATCATGGGCCATCGGCAAGTCGGCACCAACGACGCCTGGGGTCTCTCCGGCACGCGCGAGCACCCGACGGGGCTCGCCATCGTGAACCTGCGAACCCGGGAAATGCGGATCATCGCCCAGACTCCCTCGGGCAGCGGGCTCTGGCACGTCAACGGCTCCGCCGACGGCCGCTGGGCGGTGGGCGACGATTTTTCGCGCAGCATCTATCTGATCGACCGGCACACCGGCGAAATGATGATGCTCTCCACCGGCCACAAGCCGACCGCCGCGGACCATCCGCATCCGACGTTCAACGCCGCCGGCACGGAGATCGAGATCGAGTCCGCCATGCTCTCGGCGGACAACCGGTCGATGAACATCTGCCTCATCCCGGTGCCCAAGACCTGGCTCAACCGGACCTACAGCGACAAAGTCCCCGAATAGTCCGCGGGCGCCCGCCGGCGGCGGCCCGAAGAGCCCTCGACGCCCCGGCGCGGAACGCCTGCTCTCAAGTTCCGCTCCAATCCCGGTTTGTCCCCCACCCCGAGGAATCATGAAAACCATCAGCCTCGCCTTCCTCGCCGCCCCGATGGTCCTTGCCACAGTGCTGGCCGCGCAGACGGCGGCCCCGCCCCCGGCTGCCGCTTCGGATCAGAAAGAGATTCCGCAATGGCGCGGCCAGTATGGCGGCTATCCGGAATTCGCCACCCGGGTCCTGCGCGGCACCGAGGCCTGGGCGGGCTTCTGGAAACAGGTCAACCGCGACATGCCGCGCCAGCTGGATCCGGCGGCGGAGATGGCCGTGGCTGTTTTCGTCGGCGAGCGGCGCACCGGCGGCTACGTTGTGCAAGTCCTCTCGGCCGGCGTGGAAAAGGACGATTTCATCGTGGTGTACGAGGAACGGGCGCCCGGGCCGGACCAGTTCGTGACCCAGGCGCTCACCACGCCCTGGGTGGTCGCCGTGGTGCCGCTCAGCGACCGGCCCGTGGTCTTCAAGCCGAAGGCGAAGTGAACCTGCAGCGGACGCAGGCGCGCCCAGTCGGGGCCCGACCGGTTCCGCCCGCGCCGGCGCGGAAATAGGGTTGCCGGGGTTCCGCCTTTTGCTTTCCTCCCTGCCGTGGCCCACGACGTGTTCATTTCGCACTCGTCCAAGGACAAGACCGTCGCCGACGCCATCTGCGCCACCCTGGAGAAGAACAACCTCCGCTGCTGGGTCGCACCGCGGGACATCCTGCCCGGCAAATCCTGGCCGGCGGCCATCGTGGAGGCCATCGAGACGAGCCGGGTCATGGTCGTGATCGTCTCGACCGATTCCAACGCCTCGGACCAGGTGGTGCGCGAGCTGGAGCGCGCGGTGAACAAAAACGTCATCATCGTGCCGTTTCGTATCCACGATATCACCCCGAACAAATCGCTGGAGTATTTTCTGGGCTGCCCGCACTGGCTCGACGCCATCAACCCGCCGCTGCAGCAGCACATCGACCAGCTGGCGACCACCATCGCGCGGCTGCTCAAGGGCGGCGCCGCGGCCGTGCCGGCGGCTCCGCCCGCCCCCGCCGCCCCGGTCCGCCGCGAAGTTCAGGACATTCCGCCCGACGAATGGGGCTCCCGCCGTCCCGCCCGCCGCTCGTTCCTCAAAAAAATCCTCGGAGAATAGCCATGACCCCAGACACCCCCGCCAGCCCGCCGGCCCCCAAAAAGAGCGGGCAGATCCGCATCGCCAAAAGCCTCCTCCAGCGCGCCGTGCACAGCGATCAGGACGCCCTCAGCGATATTTTCAGCCAGTTCCTCGGCGCCGATGAGAAGGTGATCTACGCCGACTATCTCGGGGTCGAGGGCATGTGGGGCGTGGGCAAGAAGAGCTTCGGCTGCCTGACGAACCGGCGCATCGCCGGGCTGCGCGTCGGCGCGTTCAAGGAAATCATCTACTCCGACGGCTACCTCGAGTTCACCAACAGCGGCATCATCTACCAGCCTTCCAAGCTGGCGCTCTACGTCATGCTGGTCATCGCCACCCTCGGCGCCCTCTACCTCGGCGCGTTCTTTGCCAGCGTGATGGCGCGCGTCTATGACGTGGACATCACCGAAATCACCGCGTGGGGTCCGGGCGTGTTGCTGGCGATCGCGCTGACGCTGCTGTTCTGGATTGTGGCTGCCCGCCTGTTCTACCGTTTCTCCAAATGCGGGCTGGTTTGGTGGATCCGGGAGGGCGTGCCGGTGTACGTTTTTTCCAACCGCTCGATGCTGACCCGCGCCAATCATCTCTACCGGCTGTGGGCCGAGGCGCGCGACCAGCGCATCAAGGCCATCCGCGAACCGCTCTGAGCCGGGGTCCGCTCCCCGGCCGCCCGGGCGTTGGCGGCGCCCCACCTCAGCGGTTGCCGGCTACTGGCTCAACTCCAGCAGCGGGCGCTGGAACTTCGTGATGTCCACGCTGACCTGCGCCGAGAGGTCGATCAGCAGGCGGAACACGTCGCGGTTCCAGCGGGCCTCGAGCGACGGCAGGTCGCGCGCCGTCGCGTCGAGCGGGACTGCGCCCTCCGGGAGTCCGACGGGATCGGTGATTTCATAATGCTTGCCCCCGAAAGTCAGGCTGACCACCGGCCGCCCCAGCGGGACCTTCTGCGCGGACCAGTCGGTGCGCAGCACGGGATGGCGCTGGTGCGCGGGGACATGATCCAGAAAGTTGATGGCTCGGTTGTTCGCCAGCAGATCCCAGTTGCGCTGTTCCTGGGCAATCGCGTCGAGCATATTGCGAAACGAGCGCAGAACGAGCACGGTATGGACGGTATTCCTGTACTGCCTCTGCTTGCCCGTGGGATGCTCGTCCAGCTGCCCGCCCGCGGACTCGACGGGCGAGCCGGAGCTGACGGTGAGAGGCGAGCTGAATACCTGCGCAAAGTGTCCCAGGGGGACCTCTTCCGCGGGCGCCCCCGCCGCCTTGGCCGCGGCGCGCTCCTTCGCCGCCTGCGCCTCCTGTTGCTCCTCCACCTGGTCTTCCTGAGCCGCCAGTTGAAACGGAGCCTGCCGGCTCAAATCAGCCAGCACCTCGTTGAGGATCTTCGGATCGGCCACGAAGCGGTAAATCGTCTGCTGGTTCGGCGAACTCTGCGTGGCCTTGGTGTCGGCCGTCGAACCACCGGTTGCGCTGCCGGCACGGCCCTTGGTTCCGCCGGCGCCTTTGGCCGAGCCGCCGGAGGAGCCACTGCCGGCCGCGCTGCCGGAGTCGTCTTGCCCGCCGGCGAGCAGCACGGGCGGCAGGGGTTGGTTTTCCAGCGCCAGCCGCAGGCCGCCCTTCTTCTGCAGCTCGCGCACCACCTCGCAGGCCCGCAAGAACCGCGCGAACAGCTGCCAGTTCTCGGCCCGGGTGGGCGAATTGGTCAGGACCAGGCGGGTGGCGTTGCCATCCTTGTCATAGAAGTCCACTTCGATCCGCTCAACCATCACCCGCAGCAACTGATCCACCGGCCAGCCCTGTTGATAGAGCGTGTTGAAGGCGTCGATGGAAATGGGCGCGAGCAGCTGCTGCGCCGCCTCGGTGCTGTTGATCGGGATGAAATCAAAGGAGGGCTGCACATTGGTTGACGCGTTGGGCGTCAGCGTGCCCGACAACACGTTGCTCACCGTGCGGGTCACGGTATTGGTCACACTCTGGCCGGCGGTGCGGCTCATCGTCCCGGCGCCCTGGAGGCTGCCGGTCTGATTGCGCAGCAAATGGATGGCCCCGATGACCAGGAAGTAGGAGGGATAGCCCTGATCGAGACGCGCGATGTTGAGCAGCATCTGCCAGTTCTGGTTCTGCGCGTAGGCCTCGGAATAAGTGGCGAAGTCGGGCTCGAATTGCTTCGTGGCGCATCCGACGACCAACAGGTAGGCCAATCCGGCGGTCGCGCCGACCAAGCATCTGCGGAAGCTGGGCCCGATGGGCAGCGGAGGGGTCATGGCAGGATGGTGCGCCTCGACAAGCGACTGCGTTGCATCGCGTTGTCCGCGGAAGCTAGAGGGAATGTCAGTCGAGGCAAGCTTTCCATGGCACGAGGCGGAACGCCGGCCGGGCCGGACACGATTCAGTCGATGCCCGGCGGGAACAGGTGCTCGGGTTTGACGTTCTGCTCGGCGTAGTCTGCGCCGATCTTGTGCAGAAGCGGGATGAGTTTCATGTTGTCGAGACTGAAGCTTTGCCCGGTCTCCGCCTCGATCGCCGAGATTTCCGCCGCCTTGAAATGTTTGTCGTAGCGCATGTAGGTGAATTTTTTGTCGCCGCTGGGCAGCAGCCCGCTCTGCGCGCCCGGCAGGTCTCCCAGCTCGGACTCCAGCTCCGCGCCGAACACGTTGTAGCCGAGGACACGGCAGAGCAGATCCTGCTCCATGGCCACGGTGCCGAGGAACGCCGGAGCGATGAATTCCAGGAAGTCCAGCTTGTACACCTTGCGCGCCTTGCTCTTTTTCAGCTTGGTGCGCACGCTGCAGGCGCCGACCGAGACGACCTGCAGACGGTCCCAGCCGGTCGGCCACTCGATGTGGTAGCACGGCAGCGTGGCCGTGAGCACGGCGATCAGCGCCGGGTTGTTGTAGGGCGTGATGCCGCCGTCCACGAAGATGTGCGTCTGGTCGCCGAGCTTGATTTCCTCCGGCGGAAAATAGGTCGGCGCCGCGGTGCTCGCGCGCAACAACTGCCAGAGCGGAATGTTCAGATTGCACTCCGGCGCGGTCGGGGGGGTGTTGAATTTGGCCTGCGGATTGTTGGTCACCGGCCAGGCGGAACCGGTCGTCGCATTGCGCATCACGGCGAGCAGGTATTTGGGCGTGCCGCCCGCCCACAGTTTGCGCGTGCCGAGCAGCGCGGCCGTGTGGGTTGGGTCATCCTCCCGGAAAAACTCCTGAAAGAATCGCGTGATGGCGTCGGCCCGGAACTTGGCCTTCCAAAAGCGCTCATACCACGGGGCCTGAACAAACATCTCCGCCCCGCGTTTTTCATAAAGTTCGAGCACCTCGTCCACGGTCATGCCCCACGCCAGAAAGGTGGCGATGATGGCACCCGTGCTCGTGCCGGCAAAAAAATCGAACGCGTCGCGTAACACGAGGTTGGGCTGATCGGGGTGCTGCCGGCGGAAAAGCTCCTCGATCTTTTTCAGCACCATCAGGCTGAACACCCCGCAGATGCCGCCGCCGTCGAGAGCCAGAATGCGTTTCGGTTTCATGAAAGGGAGGGGTCGGGCCCGGCCGCCCGCGCCGCCGGGCATACGCTGTCCAGGCGTTCCGCCGTGACCTCGCCCGTGGCCGCATGGATCCACAGCAGGGGTTTTTGCAGCTTCCGAACGTACTCCACGATCTCGGCCGTGCCGCCCCGGCCGGCGGCGGGCTGGCCGTCCCAGTATGCAATCACCGCGTCGCTTTCGTCCACGGTGCGCCGGCCGCAGGCCAGATAAGCGTCTTCGCGGGTCGGCTGCGGCGGCTCGACGCGCGTGCGCGCCGCCTGCGGCAGGAGGCGCTGCACCCGCTGCCAGTCCGCGTCCTCAAAATCCTTCCGGAATTCCGTCAGCGGGAACGGCAGGAGCAGCGTCCAGGCCAGGCCCTGGGCCAGCGCAGCCTCGACAAACAGCGTGTCCGACCCGCTCGCGGCCGACGAGACGGCGGCGAGCGGACACCCGGCCGCGGCCTGCAGCCGCTGCAGCGCCCGGTCGAGGGCGGCCCGCGCGCCCGCGGGGTCGCCCACCCGCCGGTGACCCGTGAAACCGATGCTGAGCGGCGCGCGCTGCATGGCAGGTCCTGTTAGTGTCGGCCGGAGGACGAGGCGATGGAAAAATCCCGCCGCTTCAGCCGAACCACTCGGCTTCGAGCATCAGGCGGAGCCACTCCTGGTGCTCGCGCTCAAAGAAATTCTCGCACTGCCAGAGCCGCCGCAGGATGGCGAAGGCATCCGGGGCCGCCAGGTCGTGCTCCAGGGCCTGCTTGAAATGGTCGAGCGCCGCGAGTTTGGCCTGGAACAGGCTGGCACTGCGGGCGAACTCGTACGCCATGCGGTAGGTGCGCACGCCGGTCCCGATCACGGGCACGGCGGCCGCAAATACGAGGAGCAGGATCCCGACCGCCGCCACCGTCGTGATTTCGCCGGCGCTCCCGGACGGGCGGCCCTCGCACACTTCCACCAGGTAGTTCACCAGGGCCGCCGCGACGCTGGCAAAGAAGCACAGCGGCGGCAGATGGCGCAGCCGCCGGTCGCGCTCGCGATACCGGGCCACGCGGCTGGTGTAGAATCCCCGCTGAAAGTCGAGGCGTTTCACCAGATAGTAGTCCGCCAGGACCCGGAGGCTCGCCGCCGGCACGGCGCCCGGCGGGGTGTCGGGCGGCGGATCCGGCTCCAGATCGAGCCGCGCCGCCTCCTTCGCCGCCTTCCCTCCAATCAGCCGGATCGCGGCGGTCTCATCGCCCAGCTGGCAGCGCCACTCCTCCATGCGGCCGGTCCAAAGCTCCGGACGGGCCAGCAGGCGGAACTTGAGCATCCGGCACAGTTCGGCCTTGTGTCGCTCGCCCAGCCAGCCGGTCTGCAGGGAAGCCGTGAGCCCCAGCACCACTGACACCAGGCAGGCACACAGAAAGACGGCCTCGACGTGCGGCACCCAGGCATTGGCCGGGATCCTCAACGACCGGAAGCCGAGTTCCCCGATGCCAAACAGGACGGCGAGCGTGCCGGTCGCGGCGGCCAGCGTGGCGATTAGGCGGTGCCGGCCCTGCGAGACGATGGCGCGTTGGTCGGCGGCGCGATAGACGGGCAAGAGCGTTTCCTGGAGAGCCGTGAGCGCCTGCCGCAGCACGGGATCCAAGCTCGGATTCCGCAACTCCGGTTCGTCGATCATATCATCGACCGCCGCCCCGGGCGCAGCCGGAAGCGGCGCCACACCCGCCGGGGCGTCACGGTCTGCCGGGATCGTGGATTCTGGAGCCATGGTGGGTTTACCGGGCGGTCCGGGAGAAGGCGGCCTTGAGATTCTCGATTCTTGCCGTGGTGGCAAGACCGGCCATGGCGCGCGGTCCAATTCGCTCGCGGCGCGGCTCCCGCCCGCCTAGCATTTGGCCTCCCGGTAAACCGCGCGCCGGCACCCCCATGGACGAGCACCTCCAAGCCAACGCGGCAATGACCATCCAGCAATTGCGACCGCTCAGCGGGATCGACTTTGGCTACAACGGCGAATCGGTGGCGTGGCTGGAGGGGTACCTCGAACGACTGCGCCAATCCGGGGGGCTGGATTCCGAGGACCTGAAGGATGGCCTGACGGGCGTCTTCGGCTCGTTTCTGGGCGAATGCATCATTCGGTGCCACGGCCGCGCGTGGGCGCAGCGCGATGGCGGCTGGTGCGTCGCCTTCGACGGGAAGAACGCCGTGTATCCCTTCGCGAAGATCCGCAAGCAGATGGACCACGGCCTGGACGACGGCATCGGGAGTTTTTTCCACACAATCCCCCTCGTCTTTCCGGCGCACGTCCGCTCGCCGTCCGCACCGCCTCGAAAACAGTGAGGGCCAGAATGGCAGAAATTTGAATCGCCGCCGCTCCGCGACCCGGGTCTTTCGGAATGGCGCCAGACAACATCAATCAAACGATCAGAAAGGCAGATCATGAAAACCCACGCACGAATCGCACCATGGATCCTGGCAAGCGTGCTGCTGGCGGGATCGTCCGGCCTCGCCGCCGACGCCGGCTCCACCGGAAAGCAGGACGCGACGGCCCGGCCCGGCTCATGCGCCATCACCGTCCTCGACGTTTATTTCTGGCGCGACTGGATGCCGATTGTGGACCGGCCGGGCCCGGACCGCGGCTCGCCGCTGCGCGCCAAGATCAAGTTAAGGCTCGATAATCCGACCGCGGGCGCGACCAAGCTGTCCGTCCAGGCCGTGGTGGTCGACGATCAAGGGCGATCCTATCCGCTCACATTCAATCCCCTGCCGAATTACCGGCTGCTGCCCGACCCGGTCGCCAAGACCTACCGCGACCTCGACGAAAAGGCCCGGGCGGAGATGGACGCCAAATACCGCGTGACTTGGGACAGCGTCCTGAATCCGGGCGAGAGCCGGGATATCGAACTGCTCGCCGGGGACGGACCCTATCTGCCGGTCGGGAGCGACGTTCGTGTCGTGATGACCTGGACGGATCAAAAGGGCACCTCGGTGGCGGTGACCACCCCCAAGGCGCCAATCAACCGGACGGATTGACGGGGCCGGGTTGGATCACGTCCGGTCCTGGCGCACGCCTCCCAGCGCGCCCGTGCCTGAATGTCTTCCTGCCGATCATGATTCCCTGAATCGTCCCGCCCGACGCTTCCCCGCTCACCGCAACCGGTAGTCTTCCGGCGCGACCCCGCGCGCCTTGAGCGCCGCCCGCAATGCCGTCAGGTCGAGCCTGGCCCCGGGTTTGACACCATGGGCGTGAAACCAGCCCTGGTTCATCTCCAGCGCGAACTGCAGCCGCGTGTCCTGCGAGCGCACCGGTGTCTCGTCGTAGGGGTACATCGCATAGATCTCCTTCAACTCGCCGTCGGCGCTGAAGAACCCGATGTCGAGCGGCAGCGGAGTGTCGCGCATCCAGAAGCTCATGGGGGACGGAACCGCGTAGACGAACAGCATGCCCTGGTCGCGGCCGAGATCCTTGCGCTCCATCAGCCCGTGTTCCATCTCGGGGCCGTGGATCGCCAGCTGCATCTGCACCGTCCGGCCGCCGACGTTGATTGCGAACCAGTCGCCCACGGTCTTGGGCGGGCCGGCCTTCGCCGGCTCGGAACGGACGCAGGCGGCGAGGAGCAGCGTCAGCCCCAAGGCCCAGCCGGCCGCGGTGCGCCCACCGGTTGAGAATGCCCAAAACATCTTTGCGTTTTCTGCGGGTTTCGTGGGTAATGCGCCGTCGCCCATAATTCAATCCCGCATTCACCGTGACCCCGCCCCCGCCCCTCCTCTACGCCGATTCCAGCACCAATCCGGACCAGCTTTACTTCGGCCGTGTCCTTGTGCCCGACCCGTTCATCTCCTTCCGGGTTGGCCGGCGCAAAGTCTGCGTCGTCAGCGCGCTGGAGTTCGGCCGGGTGAAGCGGGAGTCCGCCTTCGACGTGGTGCTGCCGCTCGAGTCCTGGCACCTGAAGGCGCGCCAACGCTGGCCCGACCGGCGCGTGGGCCCCGCCGAGGTCATCCTGCTGCTGGCCGCCAAGTACCGCATCCATGGCTTCACGGTGCCGGACGATTTCCCCGCGGGCGTGGCCTTCAAACTCGCCGGCTACGGCCTCAAGCTCGTCGCGGCGGGCGGCATGCTTTTCCCCGAACGCGAGATCAAGACCGCCGCCGAGGCCACCGCCGTCCGCGACGGCAACCGCTGCGCCGCCGCCGGCATCGCCGCCGCCGAGGCGCTGCTGCGCCGCGCGCGCATCCGGAACGGCTGGCTGCGCCATGCCGGCCGCAAGCTGACGTCGGAGGACCTCAAATTCGCCATCGAGGTCGCCTGCCTCCGCGCCGGCGGCGTGTCGCTCGACACCATCGCGGCGGCCGGCAACCAGGCCTGCGATCCCCACGAGTCCGGCCACGGCCCCATCCGCGCCCACGCCCTCGTCATTGTCGACGTCTTCCCACGCCTCACCGCCAGTGGCTACCACGGCGACATGACCCGCACGTTTCTGCGCGGCCGCGCGTCCGACGCCCAGCGCCGCCTGGTCGCCGCGGTGCGGACCGCGCAATCGCTGGCCCTCGCCGGCATGCACGCCGGCGCCAACGGCCGCGATGTGCACAACCGCGTGGCCGGTTACTTCACGGCGCAGGGCTATCGGACCCGGCATACGCCGCGCGGGTCGGTCGGCTATTTCCACGGCACGGGCCACGGGCTCGGCCTGGCCGTGCATGAACCCCCGCGCATGTCCGGCACGGTCGACTACGAGCTGAAAAACGGCGCGGTCGTCACGGTCGAGCCCGGCCTGTACTATCCCGGCCTCGGCGCCTGCCGCATCGAAGATGTGGTGCAGGTCACCCCCGGCCGCCCCCGCCTGCTGTCCCATTACCACTACCATTGGGAGATCCGCTGATGTCCATCTCGCCGGCCGCCGCCCGCACCCTGCTCGAGAAACTCACCCGCCTGCGCATCCTGGTCGTCGGCGACGTGATGCTGGACCACTACCTCTGGGGCGACGCCACGCGCATCTCCCCCGAGGCGCCGGTGCCCGTCGTGCACATCCAGCGCGAAACACACACTTTGGGCGGCGCCGCCAACGTCGCGCTCAACGTTGCGACCCTCGGCGCCAAAGTCGAGTTGTGCGGAGCGGTTGGAAATGATGAAAACGGCGCACGCCTCTGCAAGATACTCCGCGAGCACCACGTGGAGTTTGATGAGGGCTTCCGCACCACGACTCCCACGATCATCAAGACCCGCGTCATCGTTCGCAACCAGCAGTTGTGTCGGCTCGACAAAGAAGATCTGCGGTCAAACTACGCTCTGGCGAGCCTGCAACCCAACACCCGACACAAGCTGAAGACCAAGGCAGCCGAGGCGGATGCGGTGATACTTTCGGATTACGCCAAGGGTTATCTTTCGACTGAGATCGCCAATGATATCAGGGATTCAGCTCATCGGGCGCACAAGTTCGTGGCCTGGGATCCAAAACCCCAAGGGCGCATCCAGACCACTGATCTGGATCTTATGACCCCGAACCGCGCGGAAGCCGCCGAACTCTCCGGCTTGTCCCTGGGCGAGGATGACCGCGGAGTGGAAGCTCAAGTCTGTCGGCAGATTTGGGAGAAATACCGCCCGAAGCATCTGGTCATCACCTTGGGCGGGGACGGCATGCTGTTGAGCCGTGAGGGCAAAGCCGAGAAACACATTCCAACCGCGGCGCGCGAGGTCTACGACGTGTCGGGAGCCGGGGACACGGTCATTGCCGCCCTCACTCTGGCCATGGCCGCTGGCGCGGACCTCGAGAGCGCCGCGCATTTTGCCAACGCCGCGGCCGGGGTCGTCGTGGGCAAACTGGGCACGGCCACGGTCACGCCCGAGGAACTGCTGGCCCAGCTCAGTCACGCCTAGGCGGGGCGCATCCGCCGGTGGCCGGCGCGTCTCCCCATCCCTCCATGTCCAAGGCGCTTTTTCTCGATCGCGACGGCACGCTCATCGTTGACAAGGTCTATCTGGCCGATCCGGCGGGGGTGGACCTGCTGCCCGGGGCCGCCGACGCGCTGCGCCGGGCGCGGGAGCTGGGCTTCCGGCTGTTCCTCTTCACCAACCAGTCGGGCATCGGCCGCGGCTACCACACCCTGGCGGACGCCGAGCGCGTGAACGCGCGCCTCGAGGAATTGCTCGGACTGCCCCGGCCGGTCTTCGACGGCATCTGCATCGCGCCCGAGGCGCCCGGCCAGCCGGCGGTCTACCGCAAACCCTCCCCCAAATTCATCCTCGAGATGATCGCGCAGCACGGCCTCGATCCGGCCGGCTGCCACATGGTGGGGGACAGCGCGGCCGACATTCAGACCGCCCTCAACGCCGGCATCCACCCGGTGGTGGTCCGCACGGGCCGGATCGATCCCACCACCCTGCCGGAGGTCGCCCGGCACCGCGTGCCGGTGTTCGACACCTTCGCGGCCTTCGTGGCGACATTGACCTGAGCCCCGCGGCGCATGCCCGAGTTCGCCGAAGTTGAGTTCTACCGCAAGCGATGGAATCCCGGCCTGGGCCGGCGGGTGCGCGCCGTGCGCGTTCATCCGCACGCGAAGGTTTTTCGGCAATGCGCCGCCCGCCGCGTGCGGCGCGAGCTGACCGGCGCCACGCTGCTGGCCTCAGCCGCCGCGGCCAAGCAGATGCTCTTCCGCTTCAGCGGCGCCAAGTGCGGCAGCCTTGGCGGCGGCCGCTGGCTGGGAGTGCACCTCGGCATGAGCGGCGAATTGCGCGCCGAACCCGCCGGCTACGCGCCGCAGAAGCACGATCACCTGGTCCTCGAGCAGCGCGGCCGGTGCCTCGTCTTCTCGGATCCGCGCATGTTCGGCCGCATCCTGTTGGGCGCGGGCCGGGAGCCGCCGGCGTGGTGGACGCGCCTCCCGCCGCCGATCCTGTCGGACGCGTTCACCGCCGGGGCGGTCGCGGGCTTTCTGCGGCGCCGGGCGCGCGCGCCGATCAAGGCCGTGTTGCTCATGCAGGAACGGTTCCCGGGCATCGGCAACTGGATGGCCGACGAGATCCTCTGGCGGGCCGCGATTCATCCGCGGCGCTCCGCCGGCTCGCTGCGCGCGCCTGAAGTGCGCCGCCTGTGGCGGACCTGCCGCCGCGTTTGCCGGCTCGCGCTGGCCACCATCGCGGGGCGCGGGGACGACGTGCCGCCGGCGCTCAACGTCCGCATTCCCGACTCCTGGCTCTTTAACCATCGCTGGGAGGACGGCGGCCGCTGCCCGCGCACCGGCGCGACGCTGGTGCGCGAGGAGATCGGCGGACGCACGACCTGCTGGTCGCCGGGCCGGCAGAGGCGGTGACTTCCCTCCCCGGCTCGACGTGCCGCGGACCAGGGGCACTATGCCGCGCTGCGGTGAGTCTCCTTCGCGAAGCTCCAACACGGCCTTACGCGATATATCCCAGAATCAACTATGCTCCGTTATGAGATTAATCATTAACAAGATACGTGAGACTAAATCGCGCTCATGGCGCGGCCAATCGTCTTTTGGGTGACGTTCATGCGACAGAAAACTCGACCATTAGCTTTCCCACTGCCATCTTCCGGCCCCGCCTGTCTTCCGGCGCCGCAGCAAGGTCGCCGGACGGCAGACGTCCCCACGGCCCCACGTCCACATGTCTCAAGCAGTCTGCCGTCCCGTCCATCTGCGTTGCGAATATTTCGAGAACCCCCTCGGCATCGACGAGCGCCAGCCGCGGCTGGGCTGGTGGCTTGACGCCGAACACCGCCGCGCGACGCGTCAGACCGCTTATCAGATTCTCGTCGGAACGGCGCCGGGCGGCGCCCCCGACCTGTGGGACAGCGGCAAAGTGACGGCCGACGCTTCGACGCACATCGCGTACGCCGGCAATCCCCTGCACTCCCGCCAGCGCGCCTGGTGGCGGGTGCGGGTGTGGGATGAACGGGGCCGTGCCGCCGAGTCCACCGAGCGCGCATTTTGGGAGATGGGGCTGCTCGACCGGACGGACTGGAAGGCGCAGTGGATCATGGGCACGCTCACGGGTGGACGCTGGACGTCCGTTCCCGCCCCTTACCTGCGCAAGACGTTTTTCGTCGGCGCCCGGGTCACGCGGGCCCGACTCTACGCCACCGCGCTCGGTCTTTACGAGGCGCTGGTCAACGGCCAGCGGGTCGGCGAGTGTCAGCTGGCGCCGGGCTGGACCGACTACCACAAGCGCGTGCATTACCAGGTCTTCGATGTCACGCCGCTGCTGGTCGTGGGCGACAATACCCTCGGCACCATCCTGGGCGACGGCTGGTATTGCGGTCACGTGGCCTGGCGGGGCCGCCAGCTCTACGGCGAACGGCCGAAGATCCTGGCCCAACTCGTCATCGACTATCTGGACGGCCGGACCGACGTCATCGGCACCG
The DNA here is from genome assembly GCA_964484165.1 of uncultured Opitutaceae bacterium. Lineage (GTDB taxonomy): Bacteria > Verrucomicrobiota > Verrucomicrobiia > Opitutales > Opitutaceae > Fen-1467. The sequence goes on from CAZAFS010000004.1 coordinate 22,490, forward strand.
ACTCCACGTGGAAGTTCGCCTATGGCCCGCTGCTCGAAAGCGACCTGCTCATGGGGGAGAGTTATGATGCGCGCCTCGAGTTTGCCGGCTGGGACAAGCCCGGTTTCGATGACCGCGCGTGGCAGGCGGCGCGGGTGGTGAACGGCAATGGCATCGCCCTCGACGCCATGCGCGGCCCGCCCATCCGGGCCCAGCACGTGCTCAAGGCCAGACTCATCAGCGACGAGGTCGTGAAAAGCCGGCAATACCGCGTGTGCCGCTACGACCTCGGCCAGAACATGGTCGGGCGCGTCCGCCTGCGCGTCCAGGGCCCCGCCGGCGCCACGGTCACCCTGCGCCACGCCGAGATGCTCGACAAGGACGGCCGGCTCCACCTGGCCAATCTGCGCACCGCCCGCGCGACCGATCACTTCACCCTGCGCGGCGATCCCGTTGGCGAGAGCTTCGAACCGCGCTTCACGTTCCACGGTTTTCGCTACGTGGAACTCGAGACCCGCGGCCCGGAGGTGAAAATCGAGGAGATCGCCGGCATGGTGCTTTATTCCGACCTGCCGGCCACCGGTGAATTCTCCTGCTCCGACCCGCTCGTCAACCAGCTCCAGAAGAACATCCAGTGGGGCCAGCGGGGCAACTTTCTCGACGTGCCCACCGACTGCCCGCAGCGCGACGAACGCCTCGGCTGGACGGGCGACGCGCAGGTGTTCATCCGCACCGCGGCCTTCAATCTGGGCGTCGCCCACTTCTTCACCAAATGGCTCCAGGACCTGGCCGACGCGCAGACCGGGTCCGGCACGATACCGGCGGTGGCCCCGGCCACGGACGATCTTCCTCCCGACGGCGGGCCGGCCTGGGCCGACGCCGTGGTGATCTGCGCCTGGACCGCCTACCAGTGCTTCGGCGACCGCCGCCTGCTGGAGCGGCACTACGCCACGTGCCTCCGGTTCCTCGAGGAGTTGCGTGCCACCAGCCCCAACCTCATCCGCGGCAAAACGGCGGACGGCTTTGAAGGGTACGGCGACTGGCTGGCGCTCGACGACAGCAACAAGCTCGAAGGCGGCACCCCCAAGGATCTCATCGGCACCGCCTTGTTCGTCCACAGCGCACGGCTGGTCGCCGCCATGGCCGGCGTGCTGGGCAAAAAGGCCGACGCCAAGAAATGTCACGCGCTCGCCGAAGCGGTGCGGGCGGCGTTTCAGCGGCGGTTCGTCACCCGGGAGGGCGAAGTGTCCGGCGGCACCCAGACGGCGCGCGTCCTGGCGCTGCATTTCGATCTGCTGCCGGAGAAATTGCGGCCGCGCGTGTTGGCCGACCTCGTCCGGGACATCGAGCAGCGCGGCTGGAAACTTTCGACCGGCTTCATCGGCACGTCCTACCTGCCGCACGTGCTCGCGGCGGAGGGCCGGGCCGACGTCGCCTACAAGCTGCTGCACCAGAAGCAGTGGCCGTCCTGGCTCTACCCCGTCACCCAGGGCGCCACCACGATCTGGGAGCGCTGGGACGGCTGGACGCGCGAGCGCGGCTTCCAGGATCCGTCGATGAACTCCTTCAACCACTATGCCTACGGGGCCATCGGCGCCTGGCTGTATGCGGTCGTGGCCGGCATCGAGATCGACCCGGCTCATCCCGGCTACCGGCACATCCGGCTGCAGCCGCGCCCGGGCGGAAGCCTCTCCTCGGCGCGCGCCCGGCTGGCGTCACCCTACGGCGAGATCGTCAGCGCCTGGCGGTCGAGCCAGCGCCGCTTCGACTGGGAGATCACGGTGCCCGCCAACACCACCGCGACGGCCCGGCTGCCGGTGCCGCCCAAGGCGCGCATCACCGAGGGCGGCAAGCCGTTCGAGCGTGCCATCGGCATCACCAAGATCGTGCACGCCAAGGACGGGGTCGAGTGCCACCTGGCCGCCGGCCGCTACCGCTTCGCCGCCGAATGGCCGGCGGCGAAGACGTGAGCGCCGGGAAGTTCGCGCCTTGAGTTGCTGACCCGGCGTGATATCGCCGGATCGTGACGGTGGTGCCGAACCCGAATCGCCCCGGCCTCCGCGCTCCACCGGTTCTCCGGCCGCCGCCGTCCCACCTGCGATGAAAGTCCGGCTCGATGAACTTCTCGTGCGGCGCGGCCTCGCCGCCTCCCGCGCCCAGGCCAAGGCGCTCATCATGGCGGGCCGGGTGCGGCACGGCACCGGGCGGCTCGACAAACCCGGCCGGGAATACCCCGACGACCTGGACCTCGCGCTCGACCAACCGCCGCGCTTTGTCAGCCGCGGCGGCGAGAAGCTCGCCGCCGGCCTCGAAAAGTTCGCCGTCGACCTGCACGGCGCGCATGTGCTCGACGTGGGCGCCTCGACCGGCGGATTCACCGACTGCGCGCTGCAGGCGGGCGCCGCGGACGCGACCTGCGTCGATGTCGGCCGGGGCCAGCTTCACGCCCGGCTGCGCGCCGATCCCCGCGTGACCAACCGCGAGAAGGTGAATGCCCGCCTTCTGCGTCCCGGCGACCTTCCACGCACCGATTACGACGCCGTCGTCATGGATCTGTCGTTCATTTCGCTCACGGCGGTCCTGCCCGCCGTCTGGCCGTTCCTGCGTCCGGGCGGCGTGCTCATCGCGCTGGTCAAACCCCAGTTTGAGGCCGGCAAGGCCGCGGCGGACAAGGGCCGCGGAGTCATCCGCGACCGCGCCGTGCAGGACGTCGCGCTGGCGGACGTGACCGCCTTCGCCCTGTCCCGGCTGCCCGGCGCCACCCTCCTCGGCACCATGGACTCCCCCCTGACCGGGGCCGACGGCAACCGGGAGTTTTTGCTGGGGCTGCGCAAGGTGCCCTGACGCGCCGGCCCTCCGGGCGCCGCCGGGACCGAAGGACGGGAGTGAAATAGTATTCAGCCGCGCCCATTCGTGGTATAGTCCCCTCTGCATGCAACCGATCCGCCGCCTTGCCTTCGTGGTCAATGAGCAGAAAGCCGGCGCGCCCGAGCTCGCCCAGACGCTGATGGCGGCGGCCGGCCGCGCCGGGACCGAATTTGCGCGCACCGCGGTTTTTCCCCTGCCGGCTGGCTACCTCAAGGGCTTCGACGCCTGCTGCGTCATCGGTGGCGACGGCACGCTGCTCGGCGTGGTCAAGGAAGCCGCGACTTCCCAAGTGCCGGTCATCGGCGTCAACCGGGGCAGCCTCGGCTTTCTCACGACGTTTTCGGCCGAGGAGGCGCGGCTGCATTTCGCCGAGCTGCTGGCGGGCAGCTACCGCCTCGCGTCGCGCTCGCTGATCGACTGCTCCACCGGGCCGGGTCAGCACGATTTCGCGCTGAACGACGTGCTGATCAAGGACGAGATCAATTCGCGGCTGGTGCGGCTCGAGGTGTTCGCCGGCGACGAGCTGGTGACCGACTACTACTGCGACGGCCTCATCTTCACCACGCCCACCGGGTCGACCGCCTACAACCTGTCCGCGGGCGGCCCGCTGATTCATCCCGCGGCGGAAGTCATCGCCATGACGCCGGTGTGCCCGCACACGCTGAGCAACCGCTCGATCATCTTCCGCCACGACGTGAAGCTGCGCGTCTACAATCGCATGGACCATTCCCGGCTGCTCGTCGCCATGGACGGCCAGCGCAATCTCACCTACTGCCGGGGCGCGCCGGTGGAGATCTCGATTTCCCCGCTCAAGCTTTCCCTGGCGCAACGGGTCGACTACTCGCATTTCTCGGTCGTCCGCACCAAGCTCCAATGGAGTGGTGGCGGCAGCGAGGCAGCGCGCAATTCCGCCTGAGTCCAATGCGCGCCGGAAAAGCCGCAGCCCCGGAAACGTCCGGGGCTGCGGAAATAGGCCGAGGTTGAGCCTGGCCGGCGGCCGTCACTCGTGGTCGGCGCCCTCTTCCTCGTCAGCCGCCTGTTGTTTCGCATCCATCGTGGCCTTCCGTTTTTCAGCGGCGGCCTTGCGCTTGTCCTCATCGGTCTTCACCGCGGCGAGTTCGTCGTCGTCGAGCTTGCCGTTGTGGTTCTTGTCGTACTTGGCGAGTTTCTTGGCCTCCGCCTGGGCGGCTCTCTCCGCCTTCCGGGCCTCCTGGGCCGCTTTCTTCTCGGCCCGGGCCTTCTCGTCGTCGGCCCGCATGGCGGCGCGCTCATCCGGGTTGATCTTGCCGTCCCGGTTCGCGTCATACCGGGCCAGATCCCCGGCCTTCCGCGCCTCGCGGGCCGCCTCCTGTTTTTGCCGGTCGGCCTGCCAGGCGGCTTTTTCGGTTTCATCCAGGACGCCGTCGTGGTTGGCGTCGTACTTCTTCAGGACCGCCGGCGTGACCGGGTCGTCTTTCTCGGCCGCGCGGAGAGAAACGGGAACGAGCGACAGCCCCGACAGGGCCGCCGCGAACAGGAGGGAAGCATAGGGGTTTATTTTCATAATCAAGAAACACCCTAGTTACCACCGACCGCCCGGCAAGCGAATTTTTCGCACCGGCGGAGCGCCCCAGCCGGGAAGGTTTGTCCGGTCGCGCCGGACCGCGCGGCCCTAGTCCAGCAGCGCGATCAGTTCGCGCCGCATGTGGGCGATGCGCTTGTAGCTGGCCAGCGCCTCGGGCATGGTCTCCAGCGCCCGGCGCAGGCCGGCAGCCGCGGCGGGCTCGGCGAGGACTTCAACGAGCGGGTGCAATTCGATGCGGATGCCGAAGAGGATGCCCTGCGTCCGGGGCAGAGCCACTAGCACCTGCCGTTCCACGCGCAGCCAGACGCGGTCCGGTACGACCGGCGGCTGCAGCGGCGGCAGGCCGCGCGCGGGATGCAGGTTCAACTCCGCGGTGGCCGCCAGTCCCCAGTTGCTGCGCAGACAGGCCGATTCCGGTTTGAGCCGGGCGAGAAATTGGTGGATCTGGGCACCGAGGGCGGCGTTCAGTCCCGGCACGACGCCGTGGATCGTCTCCAGGGTGTGGCCCAGTTTCTCGCAGAGCGCCCAGCCGGTGGGAAAGCAGAGCACGCCGCCGCGCAGACGGAAGGGACCGTCCGGGTCGCGCGAGAGCAACAACAGGTCGGGCTCAAGCGCGGCGCCCAGCGCGCCCAAGTCGGGCGCCACGGGCGCCCCGAGCCACTGTCCCGCCAGGCCGGCCGTCTCCGCCAACAGCGCCTCCCCTTCCGGCGTCAGCGCCGCGTAGCGGGCGGCGTCTGCGGCCAGCCAGCGGCTCCGCTCGGCCAGAATCCGGCCCGACGGGTCCTGGGTGAAAAAAAAGTTCCGCGACTCGTCTCGCCGCAACCCGAGGTGGAACCGGTGGGCGGCGTCGGGAAAAAGGTCGGCCAGGGACATCGGGCGGCGGGTCCGGAGCGAGCCCGGCACGGCGCGGGCGCGCGCCGGAGCTTCGTCACGGCTTCACGATCAGCTGGGTGCGGTTGGCCGCGTCGAACCGGGCCCGGGCAAACCGCTGCAGGTCCTCCCCGGTGACCGCATCGATGCGGGCGTCGTAGTGGTTCGAGTCGTTGACCGGGAGGCCGTACAGCACATCGAGGCCGGCCTGCATGGCGCGGGCCGAGTTGGTCTGGAGGCCCATGCGGCGCGCCGCTTTCAGCCGGGTCTGGCAACGGCGCAATTCATCGCGGTCCACGCCGCCCGCCTGGACCCGGGCGATTTCGGCATCAATCTCGGCCAGCACCGCGGCCGGATGTTCCGGACTGGTGCCGGCGAAAAAGTAGAACATCCCGGCGTGCAGGCCGATCACCCGCGCCGCGCGGACGAAGTAGGCCAGCCCCTTTTCATCCCGCACGCGTTCGAAGAGCCGCGACGACATGCCGCTGAACAGCTCGTCGGCCACCTCGCTGACGTGGAAGTCGGGCGCGAGCAATCCCGGTCCGGGAAACGCCTGGAACACCACCGCCTGCTGGCGCGGCTGGTGTTCCACGAAATCCCCGACGTTCGCGGGCCGCCCGAATCCGGGGCCGGCCGGCGCCACGGTGCCGGCGGGCAGCCGGGCGAGAAACCGCCGGAGCTTGGGCGCCAGCCGGGGGGGCGCGACGTCGCCCGCCACCGCCAGGACGGCGTTGCCCGCCACGACCAGCCGCCGGTGCAGGGCGGCGAGATCCGCGGGGCGCATGGACTTCAGACCGGCCTCGTCCCCGGAGGGATCGATGGCGAAGGGATGGTCGCCGAAAAAAAGGCGGCGCAGGCGCTTCCGGCCAAAAGTGACGACGTCATCGGCGTCCTCCTGCAGGTCGGCGAGCTGGGCGTCGCGTTCGATGTCGAATGTCGACCGCCGGAAGGCCGGCGCCAGCACCGCCTCGGCGAGCAGGTCGAGCGCGCGGTCGAGATCGGCCGGCAGAACCTCGAGCGCGAGCCCGAAACTGTTGTTGCCTGAAAGGGGAAAGAACGAGCCTCCCACCTCCTCGATGGTCCGGGCCACCTCGGCCGCGGTTCTCCGCCGGGTGTCCTTGGTCAGCAGCGTCGCCAGCAGTTCCGTGGCCCCGCGGCGGTCCGCGGGCTCGTGGAGCGGCCCCCCGCGAAACAGCAGCCGCAGATGGACGTTGGGCAGGCGGGGCTCGCGCTGGAGGAGGAAACGCGCGCCGTTGCCGAGGACCGTTTCCGCGAAGTCGGTCACCGCCGATTCACCTTCGCGCGGGCCGCGTGCGGCGGCCGGCTGGGCCGCCCCGGCCGGGTTGATCGAAACGGCGGTGAGGCGTTCCGGCACGAGGTGCGTCCGGAGCACGCGGCGCAGATCGGCGGGCGTCAGGGCGCGCAGGTGCGCAAAATACGTGCGGCTGTAGTCAAGATCGCCGATGACGACCTCCGCCAGGCCCAGGCGCGCGGCCTGCCCCGCCATGGTCTTGCGGGTGTTGATCTCCCCCACGACCAGCTGGCGCAGCGCCTTGGCGACGAGCCGGGGCGGGAAGCCCCGCGCCGCCCAGTGCGCCAGCCGCTCCTCGATCGCGGCGGTGGCCGCCGTGCGTTTGCCGGCGTCGCAGGTGAACGAAACAAAGAAGAGACCCGCCGTGCCGGGATTCCACGCCTGGGCGTCGATCGTGTGCACCAGGCGCGCCTCCTCCCGGATGGTCTGCCAGAGCAGCGAACTGTCGCCGTGGCCGAGAATCATCGCGAGCAGGTCGAGCGCCGGCGAATCGGCGTGCGCGAGACCGGGGATCTGCCAGCCCAGCCCGACGCGGGTGAGCTGCACCGGCTCGAAAAAATTCTGCTCGCGGCGGGCCTGCTGCGTCGGTTCGTCCGGCAGGTAGACGGGCGCCAGCCGGGCGCGCGGCACGGACCCGAAGTGCTGCTCCACCGCCGCGCGCACCGCGGCGGGGTCGAACGCACCGACCACGACGAGCACGAGATTGTTGGGCACATACCGCGCCCGGTAGTACGCCAGCAGATCGTCGCGACCGATGGCGGCGAAGACCTCGCGGTACCCGATGATCGGATGGCGGTACGGATGCTCCCGAAAGGCCATGGCAAAGAGCGCTTCGCCGAGCCGGTGATCCGGATCGTCCCGCCCCATGTCGATCTCGCGCAGAATGACGTCGCGTTCGCGGGCGACTTCCTCCGCCGGCAGGGTCGAGTGCAGCACCGCATCGGCCAGAACATCGATGGCCAGCACCGTATGCTCGGCGGGCAGGTCGACATAATAGACCGTGCGGTCGAAGGTGGTGTAGGCGTTGAGGTAGCCGCCATGCGCCTGCACGGTCGCCGAGATCTCGCGGCCCGCGCGCCGCGCGGTGCCCTTGAAGAGCATGTGCTCGAGGAAATGCGACAGGCCCGCGCCGAGCTGCGAACCCTCGTGGATGCTGCCGGTTTTCACCCAGACCTGCGCCGAGACGATGGCGGCCGTGGGGTCGCGTTTGAGGAGGACGGTCAGACCGTTGGGCAGGATCAGCCGCTCGGGCGGGTCGCGCCACAGACGTTCCAGCAGGGCGAAATCAGAAGAGGCGGCAGGCATGAACGGTCGGGTGATGAATGGGCGGACAAGAAAGGCAAGACGGCCCGCACCGGCGCCGCCACGGCGCCCCGGCGCCTACTTGGAGTCCACGGTTTCCGGCGGACCGGAACGCGAATGCCGTTTGCCGGCGGGCTGGAAGGGCTTCACGAACGCATCGTCAAAGTCATAACGACTGGCAAAATCCTCCCGGCGGTCGCTCTCGGTCCGGCTGAACACATTGTATTCGATGAGATTGAACACGATCTCGCCAAAGTCCGCGCAACGGCGCACGCCCCAGGATTCGAGCACCGTCTTGGTGAGGGGCCCGAATTGATCGAGCGCATGCACCCGCAAGCCGTCGAGCAGCTCCGGGCCGGAAACATGCGGTGAGCGTTGGAGCCGGGCCGGATCGTTCTTCTTGAGATTCCGGACCGTGCAATCCAGCCCCTGACGCACGAAAAAATAGGCCCGCTTGTCGAAGCGGGTATCTTCCTTGCAAATCAGGTCCACAATTTCCGCAAAATCGAGGTCAGGCATCATGACACGGACCAAGAGGTAGCACAGGCGTCCACCCCCCGCAACCTCACATCCACGCCGGAAGATCTCGCCAGCGCAGCTTGATGTCGGATTGCCGGTAAACGCGTGCGCCCGAACGCATTTTGTTCGCGTGGCGCCTCATGGAGTGGCTTGTGTAATTATTTTATCATCAATGACCTACACTTAAAATGCGATTTCTGAACCTTGGGCCGGCCGCTGTGTCGTAACAAGGCGTCAACATATTGCTCGCCTCTGTAAAGACGCCTTATTTACTCTAGCTGCAAATGATTGCCTCTACTCAATCGAACCATCCGCTCGACAGCGTGAAGGATTTCGGTCGATCCGCGAACCCTCTTGAGTTGGCGTGCGCCCGCCTGAAATCGGCCGGCTTGAGGATCACCCAACCTCGCATCGCCATCCTCGAGACGCTGATCCGGCGGGGTCACCCCGCCACCATTGAACAGATTCATCAGGACTTGGCCAGCGATGCCTGCGACTTGGTGACCGTCTATCGCTGTCTGGCCGTGTTTGAAGAGTTGGGTCTGGTGCGCCGCTGTTTCTTCCACAACGGCACGAGCCTCTACGAGATCAACCTCGCCGATTCGCGGCATCACCACGTCGTGTGCAAGTCGTGCGGGAAGATCGAGCGCATAGACGTGAACCTGACCGACAGCATCGAAAGCATGCTCCGCGAACGGGGTTACGCCCAAGTGACGTTGATGTTGGAGTTTTTTGGCGTGTGCCCTGAATGCCACAAGCGGGCGGCTCCGGTCCTGCCGGCCATGGTGGCGCCCGAGCGCTGAGGCGGCCCCGCCGGGTTGAGGCGAGCGCGGCACCAGGGCCGCGAAAAAACTGAGGGCGATCCGGCTTACCGCGACCCCGCGATCAGGCGGATGCGTGGATCGAGCCAGAGCAGCAGCAAATCGCTCACGAGCGTTCCCACCACGCCCAGCAGGCTCATGACCATCAACATCGAGCCGGCGAGGTAGGTGTCCTCCGTCTGCAGGGCGTCGACCATGACCGGGCCGATCATCGGCAGGTTCAGGACAATCGCCACGATCGCACCGCCGGAGACCAGTTCGGGAAACAGGCCGCCCAGGCCGGAGATGAAGGGAGTCAGGGCGAGCCGCACAGGATACTTCAACAGGAGCCGGAGCGGGCGCAACCCCCGGGCACGGGCGGCGGTGACATACGGCCGCTTGAGCTCGTCCAACAAGTTCGCGCGCATGACGCGGACAATCCCGGCCGCTCCGCTCGCCCCCAGCACCACCACCGGCAGCCACAGATGCTTGAGCAGGTCGACCACCTTGGGCCAGTTCCAGCCGGGCTGGATCGCGAATTCCTGGGAAAAGAGCCCCGCCACGTTCACCCCGAACCACGCCTTGCCGAGGTAGATCATGATCAGGGCAAGCAGAAACGACGGCACGGACATGCAGAGGAAGGCGAGCAAGGTCAGCGCATAATCCCCCCACGAGTACTGGCGCACGGCGGAATAGATGCCGGCCGGCAGGGCGACCACCCAGGTGAAGCAGAACGCCGCCACCGTGACGATCACCGTGAGCAGCAGCCGGTCGCCCACGATCTCGTTGACGCTGCGATCGTGCTCCATGGACAGGCCCAGATTGCCCTCGAGCAGGCCCGTGTCCCGGGGGTCAAAGGTGGTGAACCAGACGAAGCCGACCCAGCGCAGGTAGCGTTCGGCGATCGGCTCGTTGAGATGGAAGTTCCGGCGCAAATCGTCGATCTGCGGGACCGAGGCCTCAGTGCCCTGCATCTGGTATTCGAGCATCCGCGCATCCAGATAATCTCCCGGCGGCAGCTGCACGATGACGAAGACCACCAGCGAGACCACCAGCAAGGTCGGCACCATCAGAAACAGACGGCGGCCAATGAACGGATGACGCACGGCCACCAGGATAACGCCGAGCAACGCGGCCAACAGCACCAGCGCCCGGATGAGCCGGCCGAGCGCCCACCCGCCCCCGCCGGTCGCCGGCGCCGGCCCGGCGGGATCCGGGGCGATGGTCAGCACGGCCTGCCGGGTGGCCGCCACCACCGGCGGCGGATCATGGGGCGCGTCCCAGAAATAGGTTTCCAGACCGGCGTTGCCCGGGGAGTTGTAGATCGAGCCGAAAATGGCGTTCCGGGGCACGTTGCGGAAGCCGTGCCGCACGACCACGAGCTGCGGGGGCGGCGTGCAGATGCTGATATGCCAGACCTCGCGGGCGTTGATGTCCTGGATGAGGCTGAAGAGCTCGCGGCGCCGGCCCGCGTCCGGCGTCGTGTCGATCTGCTGCAGGAGCCGCATCTCGCGCCGGATGGGACTGCCCGTCGGCGGCTCCTCCGCCCCGGGCCCCCGCGCCAGCGGATCGTCGAGCAGACCGCCGCGCTGGTACCACATCCCGTAGGCCGGGGCGAAAAACGACTCGATGTTGGTCGCCACGAAATTGCGCGGCTCGCTCAAGGGGAAAAACTCGCTTTCGCCCGTCCACACCGTGAAGTCGTGCTCGAAGGCCGCCTTTTGCGCCTGGAACAACACCCGGGCGCGGACGCGCGGCAGGCAGCGGAGGCCGACCCGGGCCCAGTCGTCGAGAACGAACTGCGCCGGGCCGTTGCCGGTGTAGTCGGTCATGTTGAGGATCCACACCATCTTCGTGCCGTCGGGAAAGGCGCGAAAGCCCTCGTCATCGCGCCGGGCAAGACCGAGCTGGTCCAGCAGGCGGTTGGCGCGCGCCGGATCAAACTCCGTGTAGCTGTGGAAGAGCCGGTCGCTGTAATAACCGGAATCCGGGCCGGGATCGATCTGGGCCGGCACGCCCTGGCCGTTGAACTCGGCGTCGATGATGTCGCGGCGGTTGATGGCGAGCGACAGCGCCTGGCGGAAGCGCCGGTCGTTGAGCAGCTCGTGCTTCCACCTCGTCTCCGGCCGAGCGGGATCGACGGCGCGGTTGATGACCGGGTAGATGGTGAAGAGCGAGCGCGTGGCGGGAAACCAGTCGTAGACCTCGTAGTCATTGCGCGCCGCCTCGCTCGTCAGGAGCACGTGGTCCTCGTACCGGATATGGCGGTCCTGCATCGACGCCTGGCCCGTTGAGGCGGCCAGCCCCAGCAGATTCATCGACCGGACGTCCAGCACCAGGCGGTCGAGGTACGGCAGCTGGTTGCCCTGCGGGTCCACGGCGAAATAATAGGGGTTGCGCACGAAGACGTACGGCGGCGTCTGGGCATGGCTGCGGTAGATCCACGGCCACAGCCGCGGATGGTCCGGATTGAGGTAGTGCTTCATCCGGCGGTAGACGGCGACCGGGGTCGACAGATTCAGGGCGCGCATCGTCCGCGCGATCAGCTGCGGGTCACCCAGGGCGGGGTGAAACTGGCGCAGGTAGTGCGCCGGCGTGAGGTAATCGGAGAAATCCTCGTAGTTGTTGCCCTGGGAGGCGACGCGGTACGGAAAAAGCGGGTTCGGTTGCGGAAAAGTGAAACGTACGCAGTAGTCGTCCACCTTTTCCACCCGGCCCATGCCGGCGCCGCTGCGCAGCATGCGGGGCGGCGGCACCTTGAA
>CAZAFS010000005.1:0-17728 GCA_964484165.1 uncultured Opitutaceae bacterium
ACGTCGATGATCGGCTTCATGGCCGGGGCCGGCATCGTGGTCCGCAATTCCATCATTCTGGTCGATTTCATCGAGCTGCGGCTCAGCCACGGCCGCACGCTGCGCGAGGCCTGCATCGAGTCGGGCGCGGTCCGCTTCCGGCCGATGATGCTCACGGCCCTCGCCGTGGTCGTGGGCGGCCTGGTCATCCTCGCCGACCCGATTTTCCAGGGTCTGGCCATCTCGCTGCTCTTCGGCGCCATCGCCTCGCTGCTGGTCAGCCCGCTGGCGGTGCCGCTGATCTACTACATGACCCACGCCCGCAAACATGAGAAACCGCCGCCATCCGCGCCGGTCGACGACAAGTGTGTGATCACGCCATGAGTATCTTTAACCAACTGTTTGCCTTTCTTGCTCCGTCCGGCGTGCCCGGCGTGCGCCGGGTGGAGCCGCAGGACGCCGCCCGGCTGGTGCGCGAGAAAAAGGCCGTGCTGGTGGACGTCCGCGAGCCGGCGGAATGGGCGGGCGGCGTGGCCCGGAAGGCCGCGCTGCTGCCGCTGAGCGATCTCACCGGCTCCCGCCAGCTGTGGCGGCCGTTCCTTGAGCAGGTGAATGGCCGCGAGATTATTCTGTACTGCCGCTCGGGGTCCCGCTGCGGCATCGCCGGCCGGATTCTTGCCGCCGAGGGCTTCATGACCGCCAGCGCCGGCACCCTCCGGGCGTGGGATCAGGCCGGCCTCCCCGTCTGCACGCCGCGGAACCTGCGCTGACTGGCGCACCATTTTGACCAAGCTTATGCATACCACCGATTCTCTTCGCGTTGTCATCATCGGCGGCGTCGCCGCCGGCGCCTCCGCCGCGGCCCGCGCCCGCCGGCTCTCGGAGTCGGCCGCGATCACACTCATCGAGCGCGGTCCCGACGTCTCCTTTGCCAACTGCGGCCTGCCTTACTTCATCGGTGGCGAAATCGCCAAGCGCGAGGCGCTGGCCGTGCAGACGCCGCAGACCCTGAAGTCCCTGCTCAATCTCGACGTGCGCACCAGCACCGAGGCCGTGGTCATCGACCGCGCCGCCCGGCGCGTGAAGGTGCGTTCGCTCGCCAGCGGCGTCATGGAATGGCTGCCGTTCGACAAGCTCCTGCTGGCTCCCGGCGCCGTGCCGGTCCGGCCCGCCCTGCCGGGCATCGACGACGCCCGGATCTTCACGCTGCGCTCGCTGCAGGACATGGACCGCATCAAGGCCGCCGCCGCCGGCGCGGCGCGCGTGGCCGTGATTGGCGCCGGCTTCATCGGCCTGGAAATGGTCGAGCAATTCATCCGCCTGGGCAAAAAGGTCACGTTGATCGAGTTGTTGGACCAGGTGCTGCCGCCGCTGGATCGGCCCGTGACGCTGCTGTTGGAGGACGAACTGCGCCGCCACGGCGTCGAGTTGGTGCTCGGCGACGGCATCGCCGGGTTCGAGGACGCGACCGAGCTGGTGTGCCGCCTGCAATCGGGCCGCGGCGTCGAGGCCGACCTCGCGGTGCTGGCCATCGGCGTGCGCCCGGACACGAAACTGGCCCGGGAGGCGGGCCTCGCCCTGGGCTCGCGCGGCCACATCCACGTCAATGGCTTCATGCAGACGAGCGATCCGGACATATATGCGGCGGGCGACGCGGTGGAAATCGAGGATTTCGTCACCGGCGAACCCGCCGCCGTGCCGCTGGGCGGCCCGGCCAATCGCCAGGGGCGGCTCGCGGCCGACCATATCTTCCGGCCTGAAAGCGCCAAACCCTTTCCGGGGGCGCTGGGCACGGCCATCGTGCGCGTGTTTGACGTCGCGGCGGGCCTGACCGGCTGGTCGGAGAAGCGCTTGCGCGCCGCCAGCCGGCCGTTCCGCACCGTGACGGTCAACGACAATCAGCACGCCGGCTATTTTCCCGGAGCCAAGGCGCTGATGTTGAAACTGCTCTGGGATCCGGCGACGGGCCGCATCGTTGGGGCCCAGGCGACCGGCCTCGCGGGCGTGGACAAGCGGCTCGACGTAATGGCCACGGCCATCGCGGGAGCCCTGACCATCGACGATCTGGCCGAGCTGGAACTTGCGTATGCGCCGCCTTACGGCGCGGCCAAGGACATCGTCAACCTCGCCGGCTTTGCCGCCGTCAACGCCCGCGACGGGCTGGCGGTGCCGGTGGACACCCTGCCGGACGATCCGACGGTCCAGGTGCTGGACGTGCGCCCCCCGGGTCTCGTGCAGACCCATCCGGTGCCGCGGGCCGGGGTGATCAACATTCCGCTAGCCGCACTGCGCGGGCGGCTGGGCGAACTTGATCGGAGCCGCCCGGTCGTCACGGTGTGTGCGCTGGGCAAGACCGCCTATTTTGCCTCGCGCATCCTCGCCCAGAACGGCTTCCGGGTCTCGTTTCTCACCGGGGGCATCCGCGCGGTTTATGACCCGCGCAGCCCGGCCAAACTGCCGACGCCCTGAACGCGCCGCGTGCCCCCTATCGCAACCGCCCACCATCGTTTCGCCTTATGATCCACGAGCTATCTGACTTCACCACCGACGTCATCGAGCGCAGCCAGACCACACCCGTGCTGGTCGACTTCTGGGCGCCCTGGTGCGGCCCGTGCAAGATGCTCGGCCCGGTGTTGGAGAAACTCGCCGGCGCCGCCGCCGGCCGCTGGACGCTGGTCAAAATCAACACCGACGAGCATCCCGAACTCGCCGCGCAATTCGGCATCCGCGGGATTCCGAGCGTGAAGCTTTTCGATCACGGCGAAGTGACCGCGGAATTCACCGGCGCGCTGCCGGAGCCGCAGGTGCGCCGCTGGCTCGACGAGCACCTGCCCACGCCCAAGCGCGAGGCGATGGCGACCGCGCGCGAACTGGTGCGCGCCGGCCGGGCCACCGAGGCGGCGGAGCTGCTCCAGCCGCTGGCGGAGGCCAACCCGGACGACAACGAACTGGCCGCGCTCACCGCGCGGGCGCTGGTGTTCTCCTCGCCCCACGAGGCGGTGGCGCTCATCGCCGAGCTGCCGCCGGCCAATCCGTGGGAGGACACCGTGAACATGGTGCGCGAACTCGCGCGGCTTTTCGCCGTGGCGGACCAGCCGCCAGCCGAAGTCGCCGCCTCGCCGCTGCGCGATCGTTATCTCGCCGGTATCCGCGCCCTCCGCGCCCAGCAGTACGCCGGGGCGCTGCGCGAATTGACCGCCGTGTTGCACGACAAGCCGGGCTTTGACGGCGGCCACGCGAAGACGGCGACGCTCGCCATTTTCAAACACCTCGGCATGCGCCACCGGCTGACGGAGGAATATTACCGCGCCTACAGCATGGCGGTGAACGTCTGATGGACGCTGGCGCCGCTTCTTCAAACGCGGTCGCCTCGGGCACGCCGCGCGTCTTCGATCCGCGCACCCTGTGCGGAGTGGCGGCCTCGTCCGCGCATCCGCTGGCGCGCTGGCTGCTGCCGGCCGGCGCTCTGCTGGCGCTCCTGCCGTGGACGCCGCCATGGGCGGCGCTGCTGGCGGGCACGGCGCTGGCCCTGACCCTGGGCAATCCCTGCGCCGTGGCGACCACCCGGGCCTCGAAATGGCTTCTGCAACTGGCCGTCGCCGGTCTGGGGGCGGGGATCAACCTGGCGATCGTGGCCCGGGTCGGCCTGCAAGGGCTCGGGTACACGCTGGTCGGGCTGTTGGCGACGTTCGCCATCGGCATCTGGCTGGCCCGGAAGCTGGGCGTGGCGCCGCGCGTGGCGGCGCTGGTGTGCGCCGGCACCGGGATCTGCGGGGGCAGCGCCATTGCCGCCGCAGCGCCGGTCATCCAGGCCGAGCCCGGCGAGACGTCGGCGGCATTGGCGACCGTCTTCCTACTCAACGCGGTGGCCTTGCTGGTCTTTCCGTTGATCGGCACGTGGGCGGGTCTGGATCAACATGCCTTCGGCCTGTGGTGTGCGTTGGCCATCCACGACACCAGTTCGGTGACCGGGGCGGCCATGACCCACGGCCCGGTGGCGCTGGCGACGGCCACGACGGTAAAACTGGCGCGCGCGCTGTGGATCGTGCCGGTGGCGTTCGCGCTTGGCCTGTGGTTTCGCCGCGGCACGGCCGGCGGCCGGCGGACAGCCGCGCGCATCCCGTGGTTCATTGGCGGGTTCATCGCCCTGTCGGCGGTGTTCACGCTCCTGCCGTCCTGGCATCCGGCGGCCCAGCTCGTGACCGCGGTCGCCAAGTCGCTGCTGACGCTCACGCTGTTTTTTATCGGCGCCGGCCTGGACCGGGCCGCGATACGCGCCGTCGGGGCGCGGCCCTTCGTGCACGGCCTGCTGCTGTGGCTCGTCATCGGCTCGGCCTCGCTGGCCGCGATCATGATCGGCTGGGTCCGCTAACCCGCCGGCCGGTCGGAAGCGCTCCGGTTTTCGATCCGCGGCTCAGCCGGGACAGCTGTTCACGGCTGGAGCGGGTAGGCGCCGGGCAGGCGCGTCTCCTGCTCCGGCCAGCCCAGCAGCTCGCGCACCTCGGCGGGCAGCGGGTCCGCCAAGGGTGAGATCGAAGAATCGCGCAGCAGTTCGCACCGGTGCAGCTCCGAGCTCTGCAGCACCGCGCCCGGGTGGGAGCCGAAATACCGGCTGTGCGCCTCGAACTCGGGGTGCAGCTTCTGCAATTCCGCCGGGGCGGCGAAGGTGACCGTGCAATGGTCGCCGGCCGCCGGACTCCACACGATCAACGGCGCCGGGCCCGCGTCGCCCCGCCGGACGTAGACGTTGTCGTCCAGCTGGCTGACCTGCGGCTGGGTGAGCCGCCCGCACAGGGCCGGGGCCTGTTCGCAGTGCAGTAGCGGCTTGGAGAATCCGGCGTCCGCCACCAGCAGGTTGCCGACAAAGACATGGCCCTCGCGGTGCTCGACGTCCGGGCCGGTGCTGGGATGCCAGCCGAAGTGATCGTTGACCGCGCTGCGCTCCGTGCGCTCGAACGAGGCGACGGTGTCGACCAGGGTATTGTGGTAGACGCGGACGTTCGAGCTGTTGAGCACGCGGATGCCCCTGTCGCAATTGACGAAGACGTTGCCGGCACAGATCGCGCCCTTCGAGATCTCGAAGAAGAAGCCGTCGAGCGCGCCTTCGACCCAGTTGTCGATGAACCGGCCGTCGACGTTCCCGACGTCGTACCAGATGCCGTTCGAGTAGGGTTGGTCGATGACCAGGTTGTCCCGGCAGGTGACGCGGTGGGTTTGATTGAAGATCTTCACCGCCGCGGGAAAGTAGCCGGTGATCGCCTGGATGTTGTTTCGCCGGAAGATGTTCTTCTCCAGCAGGCAGTCCGACGAGGCGATGAGGTAGACGCCCTCCGTGCGCGTGTCGCTGACGAGGCAGTGCCGGATGGTCAGGCGGTCGCCGCGGAAATAGCCGGCGACGCGGGAGCAAAAGGAGATCGTCACGTTTTCCAGCGTCGTGCCCACCACGTCCTTGCCGAAGGTGGCGGGATCGGCCGGGCCCTCGGGCTCCTTGCCCTCGATCTCGATCGCCCGGTAGGCGTATTGGGTGAAGGTGAGGCCGCGGATTACCGGACCCTGACCGTCGGAGGGCTTGCCGTGGCAGGGCCCGGTCGTCCGGACGAGCGCGCTATCGTGGGCGGTGATCTCGACGAGCTTGTTGGTCGGATCCACCCCGAGGTAGACCTGGCCGGCGTCGTAGTCGATGTAGTAGGAATGCGCGTCGATCTCGCCCTCCCAGCCGACCGCCTTCAGCAGCTCGCCGTCGACGAACACCATGTCGTGGTTGAAGCGCCAGGGCGGCGTCTTCCGCCCCTCGCGCTCCCGCCGCCACCAGTCCTGCGCCTTGGCGGGAAACAGGCGCGACCACGACGTGCGCCACAGCCCGTTGCTTTGGGCCACCCATTTGTCGGCCACCCCCGTGCCATTCAATACGGGATGCTCGGCGGCGTACGGCTGCATCGTGATGCCCTGGTTCAGCTGCAGGTTGCCGGTCCGGTAAACGCCGCCCCGTAGCACAATCGCGTCGCCGGTGACGACTCGCGCGATGGCCGATTCCAGGGTGGTGGGTTCGGCCAGGGTGGCGCCCGAGGCGTCAGCCGCTCCGTCCGGCGCCACATAGTAGAGGTGCCGGGCCCCGGCGGGCAGCTCATAAGTCTGCGGGATCGGGCCATAGGGGCCGCCGGAGGGCTGCGCGCGCCCGGGCCGGGCGCCAAGGAGGACGATGAGCAGACCGCACGCGGTCCGGGAAAACTTGGGGAGAGGGAGAAGATTCATTTTGAGTCCGGACAGGAGCGCTGAGGGGAAGACATCGCCGCCGCCCGCGCCGCGCCGGGCGGTGGTGCCACCGCAACGGCGATGAGAATCAAGCACCCGCCCGTCGTCAGCCTTGTCGTGATTCTAACTATTGCCTGCGGCGGGGATCTGCCGGGCGTCGATCAGGCAGACGCAATCGGTGCCGTCCCGGGTCGGCAGCCAGCGGAGGCGCAGGGGGCCGAAGGCCGCCTCCATCGCGGCGCGCAGGCCGCCGACCTCGAGGAGCAGCAGGCCGTTGGGGGCGAGGCGGGCGGGCGCCTGGGCCAGGAGCCGGCGGATCACGGCCAGACCGTCCGGGCCGCCGTCGAGCGCGCGACGCGGCTCCCGCCGGAACTCCGGCGGCAGCGTCTTCAGGAGGCCGGACGGCTCGTAGGGCGGATTGCAGACGATCACGTCGTAGCGCGCCGGCGGCACGGCGGCGAAGACGTCGCTGCGGTGCAGCGCCACGCGCGTCGCGACGCCGTGCTGCGCGACGTTGATTTTCGCCACGGCGAGGGCGGAGGCGGACACGTCGATGGCGTCGACCCGGGCCCGCGGGAACTGGTGGGCGAGCAGAATGGCGAGGCAACCCGAGCCGGTGCCCACATCGGCGGCCCGGCGGACCGGCCCGCGGCCGCGGCGCAGGCGGGCGAGTTGCGGAATGATTTCCAGAAAATAGCTGCGCGGAATGATCGCCCGCTCGTCGACGTAGAAGCGGTGGTCGCCGAGAAACGCCTCGCGGGTGAGATACGCCGCCGGCACGCGGCCGAGGATGCGGCGGTGCAGCACCGCGGCGACGGCGGTGTTTTCCGCGGGCGCCAGGCGCCGCGCGAGCACCGCGGCCGGGCTGTCGAGGGGCAGGCGCAGCGTGTGGAGCAGCAGGTAGAGCGCCTCGTCATGCGCGCCGGGGGCAACCTGCCCGAGGGCGACACCATGCCGCGCATACTGCCGTTCGGCCCAGGCAAGCCAGGCGCCCAGCGTCGCCGGGGGCCGCGGGGCCGGGACAATAACCCTGGAGGTCGGGCGGTTCATCGCCAGGTCGCCGCTCCGCGTTCGCGCCCGGAAATCCGAAATCCGAAGCTCGAAATCCGAATCAGTGGCAAATGACCAAGGCTCAAATCCCGAGCCCGCCAGTCAGGCGGATCCGAACGCGGGGTGTTCCGGGTTGCCGTGGTGGAATTTGTTTCGGATTTCGGCATTCGTGCTTCGGATTTGCCGGTGCCGCCATCAGGAAGGGAATCCAACCGGGATCACCGCTTCGCCTCTTCATCAACCAGCACGTGCTCGTGGTTGAAGATGTGCTCGCCGCAGTAGCATTGGTTGCCGACGCATTTGGAGCAGTAGCGGAAATCCACCTGCGGATGCGTCAGCTCGGTCTTGCCGCAGACGCGGCAGCGGTGGCGGGCGACGCCCTCTTCCGGACGGGCGTCGTCGGCGCGCGCCTGGTGCGCCATGCGCCGGGGGCCGACGCGCATCCGGGCCACGAGGTCGCCGGAGAAAAAGACGAGATAATTGCCGGTGGCCGCCAGGACCATGAGCCGGTCGGACCAGCTGCCGACGACCAGCACGAAGGCGTAATACAGCCATTGCACCAGGGCGATCCACTTGATCCGCACCGGCAGGATGAAAAAGAGCAGCAGCTCGAAGTCGGGGTTGAGGTGGGCGAAGGCGAGGAAGACGCTGCCGGCCAGGAACAGATTGGAGGCGTAGGCGCCCGGGGTGAGGAACGACACGGCGGCGGTGAGCAGCCAGCCCAACCCGATGAAAGCGTTGTAGCGGTACGTGCCCCAGTGGTGTTCGAGGGCCGTGCCCATCAGAAAGAAGACGTACCAGGCGAAGGCGATGAACACGATGGCGAGCGCCCCCGTTCCCCCGCCCGGCGGCAGGAACAGAAACGTCACCAGCCGCCATGCCTCGCCCGCCAACACCGCCGTGGGCAGCAGGGCGATGCGCTCGAGGTTGAAACCGGTGAGGACCGTCAGCCCCCAGAACAGAACCTGCCCCATGACGAGGTAGAGCGACAGGTTGGGGAGGGCAAAACGGCCGAACAGGCGTTCGAGCTTGGTGAGCAGGGACATGATGACGCGGACGGCGCGCCGGACGCACGCCAGGGCGGAGAGTTCCGCAGACCCGGGACCAAGTGGCAATCCAGCAATCCGGGTCCCGGTCGGGCGGAGGCGGTCCTATTTCCCGGCCTCCGCCGGGAGCTGGTCGAGCAACTCCTGTTTCTGCTTCTGCAACTGCGGGGTGGTCACCGTGGCCAGGAGCATGCGGGCGTGGTCGAATTTCTGCTGTTTGATCAGGACGTTGGCGGCCTGCAGGCGGATGGTCTCCTTTTCGAGCCCGGGCGCCACGCGGTCCTCCAGCGCGCCCCAGAGCTTGAGTGCCTCGTCCCATTTGGGCTCGGCCAGGTCGTAGAACGAGAAGGCGTAGCAATAGGCGTAGGTGATGTTGTCCGGCGCGAGGTCGGCGGCGTGCTTGAAGGCGTCCTGGATGGTCTGGTCGAGCTGCGCCCGCGTCCACATGCCGCTCTTGAGAAAATCATCGCGCGCCTCGGTGAGCAGGGTGCCGAGCTGGTAGTGGTAGAGCGGCTCGTTGGGCGCGAGCTGGAGGGCGGAGAGGAAGTAATTCACGGCCTCGACCGGCTCGCCCTCCTCGGCCAGATAGTTGCCCAGCTGATTTTTCACCAGCGGGAGATTCGGGTCGAGCAGGTTGGCTTTGAGCAGCATCGCGGCCGCCTCGCGCCGCATGCCGACCTTGCCGAGCAGCAGGCCGTAGGTGACGTAGCCCGGCGCGAAGGTGGGGTAGGTGCGCAGGAAGGCGTCGTAATCGAAGATGAGCGTCTGGATGTCCCGCTTCACGTTGTCCAGGTCCACGTTTTCCTTCCCCGCGGTGGCGAGCAGGGCGTCCTGCCGCGCGACCAGTTCCTTCAGGCGGGCGGTGGCCTTGGCGACGACGTCCTGCGGCAGCGGCACCGTGCCGTCCGCACCGGCCGCGGGCGCGGGTGCGGCGGCGGGGGGCACGGTGAACGGCGGCGCCGCCGGGGCGACGGCCACGGGCGGAGCGGCCGGCTTGGGGGCGGCGAGCGGCGGGGGCACGTCGGCGGCCAGTTTCGCGGCGCCGGTCAGGACGGCGCACGGCAGCAGCCAGCGAGAAAGGGAGCGCAGGTGGAACACGGGGGAAACCAGATGGGACAGGCGGGAGGAGGTTTCGTTCACGGATTGAGCAAGAACGGCTGGTCGGACGACACAAAAGGTTGCAAAGGTCCGGCCGCAAACGGCGCCGGCGCCGTCACGGTTTTTGATAGACTTCGGCCACCTCCGCGAGGTCGCAGGCGATGTCGAGCATGTCGCCCAGCCGGGCGGCGCGGGCCGCGAGGTCAAACGAGCCGACCTCGGCGTAGCGCACCTCGCCGGCCTTCACCGCGAGGTGGCCGAAAACGCCGCGGCGGCGCTGCTCCACGAGCCGGGCGCGGATTTCGGGTAGGAGCGCGGCGATGGCGTAGGCGGGGTCGCTGGATTTGACGATAAACACCGGGTCGAAGGCCGGGTCGCCGACGCGGAGGTCCTGCATGCCGAAGGCCGTGGCGATGCGGGTGACGAAGTTCTCCGGCAACAGCTCAAGGGTGAAGCCGCCGGGACCGCCGACGGCGGCCGCCACCGCGCTCCAGGTGGTGCGGTTCTTGCCGGAGCCGGTGGAGTAGTTGAAAAAGCGGACCTGGCGGTTGCGGTACCGGCCTTCGACGGCGGGCGGAGGCTCAAAGCCGAGCTTCGCCGGCTGGCGCCGCAGTTCGAGCCCGAAGCGGGCGGCCAGGGCGCCAAGCTGCTCGCGCACCCGGCGCTGCTGCCGGCGGACAGACCAGAACATGAGCACGAGGAAACCGGCGAACGCGGCCGCAAACAGCAGCAACAGAAAAGGATTCGGCGGAGAGCCACCGGATCGGCGGGCGGCGAGGACCAGCAGCGCGAGGAAAGGCGGGGCGGCGGGCGGGCTCATGGGAAGGCGGGGGACGTTTTTCGCAGGAATCCCGCCGCGCGACAAGGTTTTCGGCGCGGCGCCGCGGGGCGCTTTTTTGGCGTGCGCCCGCGGCGCTTCGGCGGCAAACCGGAGCACGATGCCGGCGAAACCGTTTCTCTTCATCTGCGGCCCGGACGACTTCCTCGCGAACCGGCTGGGGCAGGAGCGCTACGACGCGCTGGCGGCGGAGGCGGCCGACGAGTTCTCGCGCGACGTGCTGAACGGATTCGCCAACAACGTGGGCGAGGTGGAGGCGGCCGTGAACCGGCTGCGCGAGGCGGTGCAGACGCTGCCCCTGTTCGGCGGCCGGCGCGTGGTGTGGCTCAAGGACGTGAATTTCCTCGCCGACACCGTGACCGGCCGGGCGGAGGGCACCCTCCGGCAGGTGGAGGAACTGCAGGCGCTGCTGGGCGGCGTGAACCCGGACCAGGTCGCGGTGGTGGTCACGGCGGCGCCGGTGGACCGGCGGCGGTCGTTCATCAAGTGGTGCGAAACGGCGGCCGATTACACCTTCGTCGGCGACGAGGCGAAGGACGGCGGCACGGCGCTGGAACAGGTCGCGCTGGCCGAGGCGGCGGTGCAGGGCGTGACGCTGGCGCCGGACGCGCTGGCGCTGCTGCTGGCCAAGGTGGGCGCGAACGCCCGGCTGCTGGTCGAGGAGGTGCGCAAGCTCGCCAGCTACGCGGGGGAGGGCGCCGTCGTCGAGGAGGCGCACGTGGCGGAGCTGACGCCCAACTTCGCCGAGGGGGATTTCTTCGAGACGGCGGAGGCGTTTGGCCGCGGCGACCTGAAATGGACGCTGGCCGCGCTGCACCGGCACTTTTTCGCGGGGGGCGACGCCCGGCCCGTCCTCACCGCGCTGCAGAACCGCAACCGGTTGTTCATCCAGCTTCGCGTGCTGCTGGACACCGGCGAGGTGCACGTGGGCCCGCGGGGGCTGGACAAGGCGGGCTTCGAGCGCGCGGCCGCGGCTTACGCCCCGCACTTCGCCGGCGCGCCGGAGAAGAGCTCGTTCAACCTCTTCACGCAGAACCTCTGGTATCTGGGCAAGCTGGCGGGGAGCGCCCGGCTGCCGGCGCTGCGCCGCCTGATCGACAACCAGCAGGAGTTCATCGCCGCCTTTGAGGAGATCGTCCGCCGGCCCGGCGAGCAGGAGGAGGTGCTGCGGGAAATGGTGGTGCGCTGCCTCGCGTAGGCGGCCGCGTCCGGCGCCGGGAGAGGCCGGGCCCGGGGGAAAGATTTTTCAGTAGCTATCGGGCGGGGGTTTTGCTACGGCTCCCCGCTCCGCTTTTTCCGCCGTGAGACCACCGTCCTCCAGTCTGGGCGAAAACGCCACCCCGCCGGCCCCGGGCGTCCCGGCTCCGGCTGACGAAACGCCCGGTCTCCCGCCCGCGCCCGCCATCGCCAACGTCCTCGCGGAACGCTATGCCTCGGCGGCGATCAAGGACATCTGGTCGGTGCAGGGCCGGATCCTGCTCGAGCGGGACGTCTGGATCGCGGTGATGAAGGCGCAGAAGGACCTCGGCGTGCCCATCCCGACCGACGCGATCAAGGACTACGAGCGCGTCAAGGACGTCATCAACCTCGGCTCCATCCGCAAACGCGAGCGCGTGACGCTGCACGACGTGAAGGCGCGCCTGGAGGAGTTCTCGGAGCTGGCGGGCCGGCAGTTCATCCACCTCGGGCTGACCAGCCGCGACCTCACGGAAAACGTCGAGCAGCTCCAGATCTGCCGTTCGCTCAAGGTCGTGCATTTCAAAGCCGTCGCGGCGCTGCTGGCGCTGGCCCGGCAGGCCGAGACGCATCGCGACCTGATGGTCACGGGCCGCACGCACAACGTGCCGGCGCAGCCGACCACGCTGGGCAAGCGGCTCGCCATGTTCGGCCAGGAGCTGCTCATCGCGCTGGAACGGCTGGAGAACCTCATCGACCGCTACCCGGTGCGCGGCCTCAAGGGAGCGGTCGGCACGCAGCTCGACCAGCTCACGCTGCTCGGCGGCCGGGCGGACCGCGTGGCCGAGCTGGAGGGCCGCATTCTGCGCCACCTCGGCTTCCGGCGGCCCCTGCTCGCCGTCGGCCAGGTCTACCCGCGCAGCCTCGATTTCGACGTGGTCTCGGCGCTGCACCAGCTCGGCGCGCCGGCGGCCAGCTTCGCGCACACGCTCCGGCTGATGGCCGGCCAGGGCCTGCTGAGCGAAGGCTTCAAGGAGGGGCAGGTCGGCTCGTCGGTCATGCCGCACAAGGTGAATGCCCGCAATTGCGAGCGCCTTTGCGGCTTCCACGTGGTCCTGGGCGGCTACGTGACCATGACCGCGGCGCTCAGCGGCCACCAGTGGAACGAGGGCGACGTGTCCTGCTCGGTCGTGCGGCGCGTCGCGCTGCCGGATGCGTTTTTCGCCGTCGACGGGTTGCTTGAGACCTTCCTGACGGTGCTGAAGCAGATGGAGGTCTTTCCGGCGGCGATCGCCGCGGAGAACGAGCGCAACCTGCCGTTTCTGGCCTCGACCACCATTCTCATGGAGGCGGTCAAGAACGGGGCGGGCCGGGAGATTGCGCATGCCGCCATCCAGGAGCACGCGCTGGCGGCGGCCCGGGCGCTGCGCAATGGCGGCAGCCCGAACGGCGAGACCGACCTGCTGTCGCGCCTCGCCAATGACCGACGCATCGGCCTGGGCAAAAAGCAGCTGCAGTCGATCCTGGCCGAGAGCAACCGCTTTGTCGGCGCCGCGCCGCACCAGGTGGATGCGTTCGTCAACGAGGTCCGGCCGCTGGCGAAGCGGGTGCGGGGCGCGGCGGAGTATCAGCCGGCCCGGCTGCTGTGACCGGCCGGCCGCCGCAGCCTCACGGCGTCGGCGGCTTGGGCTCCGCCGGTTTCGCGGCCGGCTCCTTCACGCGATGGGCCACGAGTTCTTCCGTGGCAAAATCGCCCACTTGGCGGGTGAGCTTCATTTCGTCGCCGGACACCGTGCCCTTGTAGGTGATGGTGATCTCCTGGTCCTCGAACTTGAGCGGCTCGGTGAAGGAGATGTCGGTGCCGCTCACCTTCACGTCCTTGAGCTCGACTTCTCCCTTGGCCTGCTCGCGCTCGAACGCCGCCCTGCCGGTGACCTTGTCGCCGTCGACCTTGAATTCGTAGGTGTATTTTTGGAGTCCGATCTGGGTGTCGAATTCCGCGTGCCATTTGCCGGCGACGTCCGCCGCGCGGGCCGGGCCCGGCAGCGCGGCCGCGAACGCAGCCAGAATCATCATCTTGCGATAGCTCATGGTGGAGTCTCCTGGGGGTAAGGGCGGGGATGCCGGCCCCCAGCCTGCACATTCCCCGCTGGCTGAAAACCGAAATTTGGCCGGCGGCGCCACCGCGGTCCCGGGGAAAAGGCAACGCCGGTCGCACATCGCGGGAAATTTGATTTGCCACGCCTCCGGGCGGACCCTTTGGTTGCTCCTCCTTACGTCGGATTGAACTTCTTTCCCTTTCCTAGCCATGGCTGAACTCGTTGGAAACTGTCTTGTGGCCCAGTCGGGCGGTCCCACCGCCGTGCTCAACGCCAGCGTCGCCGGCGTCGTGACCGAGGCCCTCAATCACAACTGCATCGAGGAAGTCTACGGCGGCCTCCACGGCGTGCTGGGCATCCTGAACGAGGAGTTCATCGATCTGGCGGCCGAATCGCAGCAGCAGATCCGCGCCCTGCGCTGCACCCCCGGCGCCGCGCTCGGCACCTGCCGCTACAAGCTCAAGAAGCAGCAGGACTTCGACCGCGTGCTCGAGGTGTTCAAGGCGCACAGCATCCGCTACTTTTTCTACTGCGGCGGCAACGACTCGCAGGACACCGCGGACAAGATTTCCAAGCTCGCCCAGGCGCAGAACTACGAGCTGCGCGTCATCGGCGTGCCGAAGACGGTCGACAACGACCTGCCGGTGACCGACCACTGCCCCGGCTACGGCAGCGTGATCAAGTACATCTGCGCCACCGTGCGCGAGCTGGCCTGCGACAACGAGGCCATGGGGCAGAACGACCTCGTCTCGATCCTCGAGGTCATGGGCCGGAACGCGGGCTGGATCGCCGCCGGCGCGGCCCTGGCCAAGCGCC
The DNA here is from genome assembly GCA_964484165.1 of uncultured Opitutaceae bacterium. GTDB lineage: Bacteria > Verrucomicrobiota > Verrucomicrobiia > Opitutales > Opitutaceae > Fen-1467. Next base: position 14,355 of record CAZAFS010000005.1, read on the forward strand.
GCGACCATCCCTACGACCCGCCGCACCTCATCTACCTGCCGGAGGTCGCGTTCAGCGCGGAAAAGTTCGTGGAGGACGTGCGCCGCGTGCTCAAGCGGGAGAAGTACTGCCTGATCGTCGTGGGCGAGGGGCTGGTGGACAAGGACGGCAACTACGTGGCGACCGACAGCGCGGCCACGGACGCGTTCGGTCATGTCCAGCTCGGCGGGGCGGGTGAATTCCTGGCGCGCCTGGTCGAGCAGCAGGTCGGCGTGAAGGCGCGCACCGCCAAGCTCGGCATCGCGCAGCGCGCCGCCGCCCATTGCTCCTCGAAGACCGACAGCGACGAGGCGTTCCTGGCCGGCCAGGCCGCGGTCAAGGCCGCCATCGCCGGCGAAACCGACAAGTGCGTCATCCTCGTGCGCGGGGACACCGACCATTACACCTGCGAGACCGGCCTGGCGGCGCTCACCGAAATCGCCAACAGCGTCAAAAAGCTCCCGCGCGAATGGATCAACGAGGACGGTGTGAGCATGAATTTCCAGTTCTTCCGCTACGCCCTGCCGCTCATCCAGGGCGAGGTGCCGGTGCCGTACGAGAACGGCCTGCCCCTGTTCGCCCGGCTGGAAAAGCACCGCATCGACAAGATCCTGCCGCCGTACGAGGTTTGAGCGTCGCGATCATGTAGGAGCCTGCTTGCAGGCGATTTCTTCCAGGCCGGTCCGCGCGACCGGCCTTTTTGTTTGCCAGGCGAAATTCGCATAAATAGAAATGACGGCGATGAATGTCGCGGCACTTTCAATTGGGTCGCCGACGGTCGAAGATCGGATCCTGACGCTGCGGGGCCGGAAGGTGTTATTGGATGCAGAACTCGCCCGTCTCTACGGGGTGCCGACCAAAGTGCTTCTCCAGGCGGTCAAACGAAACCGAGCGCGATTCCCGCCGGATTTCATGTTTCAGGTGACCAATCAAGAGCTTATGGCTTTGAGGTCACATTTTGTGACCTCAAAGGCGGGCGATTCGAGAGGAGGCCGTCGCTATCTGCCCTATGCCTTTACCCAGGAGGGCGTCGCCATGCTTTCGAGCGTGCTCCGCGGTCCGCGCGCGGTGGCGGTGAACGTCGAAATCATGCGCGCCTTTGTGCGGCTTCGACGGCTGGCCATGTCCGTTGACGAGTTGGCGAAGAAGGTCGAGGCGTTGGAAAAGAAGTACGATGAGGAATTCGGCGTGGTCTTTGCGGCCATCAGGGAACTGATGGCACCGCCCGAACTTCCCGAAGAGCCGACGCAGGGCCGCAAGATCGGTTTTCTGCGGACCGATTGATGACAACGACTGTGCTGGGCGGACAACCGATTGCGCGCGGGGCGCTGAGTCCCGCAAAGCCATCTGGGATCCTGCCGGCCTCACGACGTTTGACGGCCGTCGCCCGGTCGCTTTCGCCACCGCCCGGCCGAATCAACCCGACCGCGACAGGTCGTACAGCGCATAGCCGGCGAACAGGTTGGGCCGGACGGTGCAGGGCGTCTTCCAGTCGCCTTGCAGCAGCGCGCGGCGCGCGACCCGGATGCCCTTGACGGCGCAGAAATGCTCGAAGTCGGCGATGCTGACCGGATTCGCCGGGCGGCTCTCGAACCACTCGGTGGTGTAGACCGGGTTGCGCGGCTTGCGGCCGCGAAGGAAGGCGTCGAGGCGGTTCTTCCAATAGCCGTGGTTGACGAAGCCGATGGTGACGGCGCGGCCGGCGCGCAGGGCCTCGAGAATGACGGCCGCGGGATCGGTCAGCTCCTGCACGGTGCGCGAGCAGATGACGCGGTCGAAGAACCGGTCGGGAAAGGCGCGCATGAACGCCTCCATGTCGCCCTGATAGGCGGTGACGCCGCGGCGCACGCAGCCGAGGATCTTGTGGAAGTCGAGGTCGACGCCGAGCCCGCGCACCTGCTTGGTCTGCTGGAGATAGTCGAGCAGCACGCCGCGGCCGCAGCCGAGGTCGAGCACGCGGCTGCCGGGCTCGACCCAGTCGCCGATGATCTGCATGTCGACGGTGCGTTTCTCGACCAGCTTGTTCATGGCGGGGAGGGCGCGCCGAGGAAGCTGCGCACCAGCGCGTAGAGGTCTTCCGACTCGAGGAGGAACGAGTCGTGGCCGAGGCTCATGGTGAGCTCGGCGTAGCTGGCGCGTTTGCCGGCGCGGAGCAGCGCGAGCACGATCTCGCGGTTCTGCTCCGGCGGGAACAGCCAGTCGGAGGTGAAGGCGACGCTGAGCGTCTCGGCCTGGACGGCGGCGAAGGCCTGCTCGAGCGAGCCGTGGGCGGCGGGCAGGTCGAAGTGATCCAGCGCGCGGGTGATGTAGAGGTAGGAGTTGGCGTCGAACCGGTTGATGAAGCTCTCGCCCTGGTGGCGCAGGTAGCTCTCGACCTCGAACTGCACGTCGAAGGTGTACGCGGGGTTGTCCGCCGCGCCGGCCCGCCGCCGGCCGAACTTCTGGTCCATGCTCTCGTCGGACAGGTAGGTGATGTGGGCCATCATCCGCGCGACGGCGAGGCCGACGCGCGGCCCGCCGCCCTTGGGATAATCGCCGTGATGCCACTCCGGATCCTGCATGATCGCCTGGCGGCCGACCTCGTTGAAGGCGATGGCCTGCGCGCTTTCGCGCGCGGTCGTGGCCAGCGGGAGCAGGCGCCGCACGAACGCCGGATACTCGAGGCCCCACTGCAGCACCTGCATGCCGCCCATCGAGCCGCCGAGGACGGCGTGAAGCGCGGTCAGGCCCAGGTGGTCGCACAGCAGCTTCTGCGCCCGCACCATGTCGCGGATGGTGACAAAGGGAAAGGCGAGGCCGAACGGCCGGCTGGTGGCGGGATTGACCGACGACGGGCCGGTCGAACCCTGGCAGCCGCCGAGGACGTTCACGCACAGCACGTGGAACTGCCGCGTGTCGACCGCCTTGCCCGGGCCGATGAAGTTGTTCCACCACCCGGGCTTGGGGTCGGTGAGCGCATGGATGCCGGCGCAATGGTGGTCGCTGCTCAGCGCGTGGCAGACGAGCACGGTGTTGTCGCGCGCGGCGTTGAGGCGGCCGTAGGTTTCGTACCGGAGGGTGAAGCCGGGCAGGGTCTGGCCGCTTTCAAAGGTGAACGGCTGCGTCTGGACGAAATCCTTGGCCTCGACGAGGCCGACCTCGCCGGTCGCCGCGGGTCCGCTGGGGATGTCCTCCGCATCGTTCATGGGCGGGCCGGAATTAACCACAGATGGGCGCGGAAGAACACAGATTTTTGCGTCATCCCGGCGCCCAACCGGGCCGCCTCGTCTCCATGGTCATCCTGAACGCAGTGAAGGATCCAGCCGGGCACCGCCGGAGCTTGGCTCCGAGTGGCACTGGATTCTTCCTCCTTCGCC
>CAZAFS010000005.1:17828-27572 GCA_964484165.1 uncultured Opitutaceae bacterium
GGCTTCGGAGGACAGGTCGCTGCGCTCAGAATGACCGGCACCAGAACAGCCGCACCCGCGGCGACCGGTTCGACGTCCCGCCTAGCCCGCGTGTGCCTGCTCGCTCAACGCATCTTCCATCTCGTCGTTGGAGGAGACGTTTTGCACGTCGTCCAGCTCCTCGAGAGCCTCCTGCAATTTCACCAGCGACCGGGCGGCGTCGAGGCTCGTGACCGGAATCGTCTGGGTGGGCACATAGGCGATCTCGGCGGCGTCCGGCTTGATGCCTTTCTTCTCCAGGGCGTGGCTGACGGCGTCGAAGACCTTGATCGCGCAGCGGATCTCGAAGCCCTGCTCGGTGGTGATGACGTCGTCGGCGCCGGCCTCGAGGGCGATCTCCACCAGGGTGTCCTCGGAGGCCTTGTCCTTGCTGATGAGGAACTGGCCGAGGCGCTGGAACTTGAACAGCACCGCGCCGGCGCCGGCGAGGTTGCCGCCATGCTTGGTGAAGATGCTGCGCACCTCGGAGGCGGCGCGGTTCTTGTTGTCCGTGGTGACCTGCACGACCACGGCGATGCCGCCGGGGGCGTAGCCCTCGTAGATCACCTCCTCATAAATCACGCCGGGCAGCTCGCCCGTGCCCTTCTTGATGGCGCGGTCGACATTCTCGGCGGGCATGTTGGCCTCGCGCGCCTTCATCTGGAGGGTGCGCAGCCGCGGGTTCATGCCCGGATCGCCGCCGCCGGCCTTGGCGACGATGGTGATCTCGCGCGCGAGCCGGCTGAACACCTTGCCCCGGCGCGAATCAGTGACGGCCTTGGCGCGTTTGACTTTGGCCCACTTGCTATGACCAGACATAGACCTTCGGTCTCAGTTCAATGGTGGGGGATTCAGGGTTCCGGGGGGGCCGCGGAAGATCGTCGACGCGCGAACCCGCTATTTTCTACCCTTCTTCCTGGCTGCCGTCACGTTTTTTGGCGCGGGTTTGCCGCCCGGCGCGGCCGGGGCCGCCGTGGCCGGGTCCTTCATGCGGTTGATGACCAGCTGCTGGCCGATGGTGAACAGCCCGTTGATGGTCATGTAGAGCGACAGCGCGCACGAGTAACCGTAGCAGATGAACGTGAAGAGAATCGGCATGAACTTCATCATCTTCGCCTGCGCGTTGTCCACGGTCGGCTGCGGGGTGAGCCGCATCTGGTAGATCATCGTGGCGGTCATCAGCAGCGGCATGATGTTGACGGGAAACCCGAGGAGCCGGACGACCGTGTCGGGCGCGGACAGGTCCCGGGCCCAGAGGAAGCCCTGGAAGCGCAGTTCGGCGGAGCTCATCAGCATCGAGTAGAAGCCGAAGAACAGCGGCATCGTGATGAGGATCGGCAGGCAGCCGCCCATCGGATTGATCTTGTGCTCCTTGAACAGCTCGAGGGTCGCCTGGTTGAGCTTTTGCGGGTTGTCCTTGAATTTCTCGCGCAGGACCTGAATCTCCGGCTGGAATTTCTGCATGCGCTTGGCGGAGCGCGAGGCGGCGAGGGTGAAGGGCAGGGTGACGGTCTTGAGGATCAGCGTCATCAGGACGATCGCGAAGCCCCAGTTGCGGACCCAGCCGTGCGTCCAGTTCATGAGCGTGTTCATGAACGGCGCGACGTAACCGCTGAGGAAGATGCGGCTGAAGCCCCGGCTGTACTGCAACACTTCCTCCTCGCGGTGCCCGAGCAGGGAGAGCCGGCGGTATTCCTTCGGCCCCACGAAGAGGTCGCCGGCGAGCGTGGCGGAGGCGCCGGGGGCCAGCGCCGGCAGCTCGAACCGCGCGGCGCCGGTCAGGCCGATGTTGGCCTGTTGGGCCCCGGGGAAGGGCGGCAGATCGACGCGGCGGGTGATGACCGAGACGCCGGGCTTGTCCGCCGTGAAGATGCTGGCGAAAAACTGGTTTTTCACCGCGGCCCAGACGACCGGGCCGGGCATTTCGACGTAGGGCTTGGGCTCGGGGCTCTTGCCGAACATGCGGCCGATGAACCCGGCGCCCTCCAGCGCGCCGCGATCGGTGAGGTCCATGGCGGAGCCGTTGTAGGCCGCGACGTTGAGATACAGGCCGTAGTCGTTGGTGCTGACGAGGGACGCGGTGCCGAGGCTGAGCGCGATCGGGGGCAGCGGCACGGTGCCGGCCGTGAGATTGCGGAAGGTGGTCTCATGCCGGATGAGGTAGGGATCGCCCGTGGCGTCGCCCGGCGCGTGGACTGTATAGCGGCGGGTCACCTCGATCCGCCCGTCGAGCACGGCGCGATACACCACCTCGGTGGGCGTGGCCGAGACGAGCTGGTAGGGCGTGTTCCGGTCCAATCCCGGCAGGGAGCCGCCCAAGAATGCCAGGATCGGGTCGACATGGCGCTGGTTGAAGACGTAGGGGTCCGGCGTGCCCAGCTCGGCGCCGTACTTTTTGAAAGCCACCTCATCGATCGCGCCGCCGAAATCAGCGAGGTGGACCGCGAAATAGTCGTTGGCGAGGGTGGTGACCGTGGCCCCGGCGTTCTCCTTGGCCACGGCCGCAAAGGTGGCGTCTGCCGGCATGACCACCGGCGGCGGGGCGGCGGGACCAACCGGCGACGGCCCCGGCTTCAGCGTGGGCGCCTGGCCGATCGCCGGCGCGGGCGGCGCGGGCGGGGACAGGCGCGACCCGAGGTACAGACTGCCGAAGGCCGCAATCAGCAACAGGACGCCCAAGAGCGTGTTCTTCTTGTCCATCCGGTGGGGAAAGTGAGGGTGAAGGGGAGGGTGCGGGCGCGCTCAGCGCGGTCAGCCCAACCCGTGAGGCTTTGGACTCTGCGGCAGCGCCAGCGACGCCGTCCGCAGCGCAAGGTTGACGCGCCGGGCGACGGGGCGTTTCGGCGGTACAGGATCATAGCCGCCCGGGTGCCATGGATGGCACTTGAGGAGGCGGCGCAACGCCAGCCACGCGCCGGCCAGCGCGCCGTGCTCACGCACCGCGTCGGCGGCGTACGCGGCACAAGTGGGATGGAAGCGGCAGCCGCAGGCGGGACCGAACACCGCGGGCAGGGCCGGCGAGAGCGTGCGCCGGTAGAGCCAGATCAGCCCGAGCAGCAGGCGCGCCGGCAGGGACGCGCCCAGCCGGAAGACGCGGGGCAGCAGGAACGGCGTGTGCCCCGGGTCACTCATGCTTCAAGCCCGCCATGCGACCACAAGCGTCGATGAAACGGGTTTCGACCTCGCGGAATCCCAGCCGGTTGAGCGGAGAGCGGGCCACCAGCAGCAGGTCCGTGCCGGGCGGGACGAGTTCCTGGTGGCGCCGAAAGATCTCGCGCAGCCGGCGTTTCGCGGCGTTGCGGGAAACCGCCGGGCCGATGGCGGCGATGGAGGCCACCACGCCCACGCGCACCACCGCCGGCGCCGCCGGGGGGGCACGGTTGTGGTACCACAGCGTGAAAGCTCCGCCGTCAATGCGCCGGCCCTCCTGGCGCACGCGGCGGAAGTCGTCCTGACGCCGCAGGCGCTGCCCGCGGCCAAAGTGCTGCGACGGCCGGGAAGCTGGCGGGGATGGGGACAGGCTGGCCGCGGACACGGGAGAAGGGGCCGCGAACGGACTCAGACGACCGTCAGGCGTTTGCGGCCTTTGCGGCGACGGGAGGCGAGCACTTTGCGACCGCCTCGGGTGGACATGCGGGCGCGAAATCCGATTTGGTGCGCGCGCTTTTTGCGGTGGGGGCGGAATGTGGGTAGCATGGTCTTGGCGGAAAAAGAGGGCCAAGGTGACCGGAGCCCTTCCGGCGTGTCAAGGACAGGCTTGGATGATGTTGCGCCGCTGGGCCCGAATCCGGCCTCCGGAAGCGGGGCGGAGGGAAGATTTCGCGGCGCGCGGCGGCCCTGGCGGGGATCCGCCGGAATGGCGGCGGATGACCGCCGTGCCGATCACCGGGCGGGCGAACGACATCCACGCCGCCGGTTCGGTCGCCGGCAGGCGCCGCCGGAAAACCACTCGCGGAGCGGCGGCGGAACCTTTATGGAGTATATTGCGTTCAACCCAATAAAGGCCATGAAATCGAAAGTCATCGTTCTTGCCGTGCTGCTCGTGGCCGCCAGTGCCAGGCCGACGTTCGCGGTCACTCCGGCAGCGGCCAAACCGGCTTCCCGAGTGTCGGTTGTTTTCGTCGAGCCGCAGAAGTTCACCGACCTCAAGCGTGATTCGTGGGGCGACTACTCCCCGGATCTGGCGGGTCAACTCCAGGCGTTCATGCAGGAGACAGGTGAACGTTACGTGCCGGCCGGCATGCACCTGGTGATCAAGGTCACCGACGTCGACCTGGCCGGCGATTTTGAACCCCAGCTGGGTCCGAGCTTCGCGGATGTCCGCATGGTCCGGGCCGTCTATCCGCCGCGCATCAAGCTCGAGTTCAGTCTGACCGATGCCAAAGGCGCGGTACTCAACTCGGGCTCGCGTGAAATCACCGATCTGGCCTTCCAGATGCGGGCGGCCTGGCCGGCGGACGACTACCTGCGCTACGAGAAGGAAATCCTGCGCGACTGGTTCAGCTCGGAATTCGGCCGCGTCGCGAAGAACTGACCGGCCAGTCCGGCGGCGCCGGTTCGACCGGAGCCGAGGCCGCCGGGATTCTTTTTGCCTGTCCCAGCCCGGGCGCTAACGTGCGGGCGTGGCACTGACTCCCGAGGCGGGCCGCATTGACCAATGGCTCTGGGCCGTGCGGATCTTCCGGACGCGCAGCCTGGCCACGGACGCCTGCCGCGCCGGCAGCGTGACGGTGAACGGCCAGCCCGCCAAGGCGTCGCGCGACGTGCGTCCCGGCGAGTTGGTGGTGGTGCGCCTGGGACTCATCCATCGCACGCTCCACGTCCTCGCGGTGCCGCCGTCGCGCGTCGGCGCGAAACTCGTGGGCGGATTTTGCGGGGACCAGACGCCCGCGGAGGAGTACGAGCGGGCGCGCAGCCAGCGGGTGCAGCAGCTCCTGGCGCGCGCGAAAGGCTCGGGCCGCCCGACCAAGCGGGACCGCCGGCGCCTCGACCGGTTGTTTGGCGGCTGACCGCCGCGCGGCGGGTGGAGCCGGCCCAAAGATGGCTTTGCATCCGGCGTCCGGCCGGCTGAGCGTCACGCGACGATGAATGTCCACGCCAAATTCGAAACGGAGCTGCAGGTGCGGCCCGACGACATCGACCTGTTCCAGCATGTGCACAGCAGCCGCTACATGGACTATGTGCTCGCCGCCCGCTACGACCAGATGGCGCGGTGTTACGGAATGTCCTGGGAGGATTTCATCCGGCGCGGCCTGGGCTGGTACCTGACCGGCCTCGCGATGGATTTCCTGCGGCCGCTCGGCCTGGGCGAATACTTCGTGGTGCGCACGTGGATCGAGGATTTTCTGCCCGACGTCGACGGGGTGCGGGTGCGCTTCGAGATTGAAAAGAAGGAGACCGGCAAACGCTGCGTCCACGGGCACGCCGAGTACAAGCTCATCAACCTGGCGACGAGCCGCGCGATCCCGATTCCCGAGGACATCAAGGCGAAATACAGCATCTGAGCCTGGTCCGCGCACCCGTTCGCCGCCCATGACGCGACATTTCATTCTCACGCCGTTCGGCAGCGCCGGGGACGTGAATCCGTTTCTGTGGATGGGCCGCGGCCTGCGGGAGCGCGGGCACGAGGTGACGCTCATCGTCGCGCCGCCGTTCGCGGAGACGGCACGACGGGCGGGCCTGCCCGCGGTCACGATCGGCGAGCCGGGACTCTACGAGCGTGTGGTCCAGAATCCGGATTTGTGGCACCCGTGGCGCGGCATGAACCTCACGCTGGGGCTCGCCGGCCGCGCGACGGGGGAGTATTTCGAGGCCATTCGCGCCGCGGCGGAACGGGCCGGGGGCGATGTGGTGCTGGTCGGTTCCCTGTTGGCGCTCGGCGCGCGCCTGGCGCGGGAGAAACTCGGTCTGCCCTTGGCCACGATCCACCTGCAGCCGGCGGTGTTCCTCAGCCGGTACGATACGCCGGTGCTGCGAGCGCACATGGAATGGTTCGCGCGCCTGCCGCGCTGGCTCAAGCGGGCGTTCTTCGCCCTGCCCAATCCCCTCGACCAGGCGGCCGGGCCGGCGGTGCGCGCGGCCTGCGCCCGGGCCGGCGTCGCGCCGCCGCGCAGCCTGATGCGGGAGTGGATGCATTCCCCCGACGCCGTGCTGGGCCTGTTTCCCGCCTGGTTTGGCGCGCCGCAACCCGACTGGCCGCCGCGCTGCCGGCTCGCGGGCTTCCCGCTGTACGACCGGGGCGATCAGCAGGATCTGACGCCGGAGCTCGAGCAGTTCCTGGCGGAGGGGCCGCCGCCCGTGCTGTTCACGCCGGGCAGCGCCATGGCCCACGGGCGCGAGTTCTTTGCGACGGCGCAGGAGGCTTGCGCCCGGCTGGGGGCGCGCGCCGTTTTTGCCACCGCGCACCGCGACCAGCTGCCGGCGCCGCAGCCGGCGGTGTTGGCGGTGGATTACGTGCCGTTCAGCCGGCTCCTGCCGCGGGTTGCGGCCGTCGTGCACCACGGTGGAATCGGCACGCTCTCGCAGGCGCTGGCCGCCGGCGTGCCGCAGCTCGTCATGCCGATGGCGCACGACCAGCCGGACAACGCCCACCGGCTGGTCCGGCTCGGCGTGGCGCTCCGGCTTTATCCGCGCCGGTTCACGGCGGAGCGGGTCGCGGCCGCCCTGCGGCACCTGCGGCGGGACGCCGGCGTGCGGGCCGCGTGCGTGGCGGCGGCGGAGAAGGTGCGCGCCGACCGCCCGGCCGCGGTGGTGTTCGATACCCTGGAGAACTTGCGCCGCGTCGCCTAGACCGCCATGCCAGCCGCCCCCACCGTCGCCCAGGTCCGCCGCCATTTCGCCGCGTTGCAGCGCTGCCGGTGGTGTCCGCGCATGCATCCGCCGGTGGTCGTCGGGCGGCCGGTGGCGAGCCGCGTTCTGCTGGTCGGCCAGGCGCCGGGCGACAAGGAGCCGAAGCTGGGCCGCCCGTTCGCGTGGACCGCCGGGCGCACCCTGTTCCAGTGGTTCCAGGCCGCGCTCGGGTGGACGGAGGAGGAGACGCGCGAGCGCATTTACTTCGCCGCGGTCTGCCGCTGTTTTCCCGGGAAGAAGCCGCAGGGCGGCGACCGGGTGCCCGCGGACGACGAAATCGCCAATTGCGCCCGCTGGCTGGAGCGCGAATTCGCGCTGCTGCGACCCCGGCTCGTGCTGCCGGTCGGAAAACTGGCCATCACGCAGTTTCTCGGCGAGCGCCCGCTGGCCGAGGTGGTCGGCCGGTCCTTTCGCGCCGCCTATCGCGGGCGGATGGTGGACGTCGTGCCGCTGCCCCATCCCTCGGGGGCGTCTCCGTGGCACCGGATGGAACCGGGCAAGACATTGCTGAGCCGGGCGCTTGCGCTGATCGCCGCGCATCCGGCCGTGCGGCCAGCCGCCGGATCCGGCGCCCCGCCGCAGGGCGGGAGGTGAAAAAGAATAGCTTGTGTTTCGGCCGAAATCCTTTGTGCTGCGCGACTGCTTCCAAGAGAGATTGATAGGTTACGAGATATGGTGGATTGTCAGGCGGGCGCGAAACCCGGTGATGATCTGAAACCCGGTGGTCGGGAACAGTCCGTGAGCTACCGGTTGATCGAGGGATAATCATCATGGGTTCGAAATTGTATGTGGGTAACCTGGCTTTCAGCACCACCGAGAGCGAGTTGCGCGACCTCTTCGCGCAGCATGGCAATGTGGCCGAAGTGTTCATTGCGATGGACAAGTTTAGTGGTCGTTCGCGCGGTTTCGCGTTTGTGACCATGGGTTCGGACGCGGAGGCCAAAGCCGCCATCACCGGCGTGAATGGCAAGAACATCGGCGGCCGTGACCTGACGGTCAACGAGGCCCGCCCGAAGGAGGAGCGCAGCCCGCGCTCGTTCGGCGGCGGCGGCGGCGGCGGTGACCGCGGCGATCGCGGTGGTCGCCCGTTCGGTGGCGGCGGCAATCGCCGTTATTGACCGGTCCCCGGTTTGGATTGACAGGCGAAGCCCCGCGCGGGCTTCGCCTTTTTTTTGGCGCCGGGGCGCGGGCGAGCGGCGCGGCCGCCGGCGCGCCAGCTGAGGACTTTACTTTGGTCTGCTGGCTGCAACACTCGCCGCATGCGCGCCGTGTTATGTGTTTTCGTGCTGGCCAGTTTGGGCGCCAGCCTGCCCCTCCGGGCGCAACGCGAGAAGCTGTCGTGGGAGGACCGGGTCTACGTCGAGAAGACCTGGCCCAAGGCCATCAAGACTTCGACCGGCCTGCGCTACCTGGTCCTCAAGCCGGGCACGGGTGACGCCACGCCCAAGGCCGGCGACATGGTGAAGGTGCTCTTTCAGGGCCGCCTGCTCAACGGGAAGGTGTTCAACGAACTCCTCGATCTCTCCCATCCGTTCGAGGTGCGCGTGGGGCGCGACCAGCTCATCCCGGCGTGGGAGGAGGCGCTCAAGCAGATGAAACGCGGCGAGAAGCGGTTGATCATCGTCCCCTACGAACTCGCCTACGGCACGCGGGGCGATCCCCCGCGCGTCCCGCGCAGTGCCACGCTCGTCTTCGAAATCGAGCTGGTGGATTTCACCCGGGAGTAGGCTCCGGGTCAGTGCGCCGCTTTGGCGCCGGGCACGGTGATATAGGGATACTGCTGGGCAAATTCCGTCGCGGCCGTCTGGGCGGCTTCAGCCGGGGTCAGGGCGGTGTTGGCGGCCATCAGCTGGCGGGCCCGCTGGTCGATCCAGCGGTCGCGAAATTCCACTTCGATCCCGGCGGCGGGCGGGAGCTCCGGCTGGGCGGCCTTCTTGTGGTGCAACAGGCTGCAACCGGCGGCAAACACGAGCGTGAGGGCGAGGGCGGCGGGGACGCGGAGCTTCATAATGATGTGGGGACTGGTTTTGAGGGAACACTTCCCAGACCGCGAGCGCATCTTTTTGGTTTCGCTGCGGCGTATTTTTGTTAGACCGTTCCCCGCATGAGCGATGAGTCGACGCCCCAGGAGCCGCGGGTGAAGCTGCGGGTCAATCCCCCCGCGGACCCCGGCCTGCCCCCGCCTGCGCCCCCGGCTGCGCCTTCCGCCGAACCATCGCCGCCCGCGCCTCCCTCTGCTGCGCCGGCGGCTCCAGCCGTCCCGCCCGCCGCGCCGGCGGCCGCGGCGGACGTGCCGCGTCAAAAATTGCGGATGTCCATCACGCCGTTTGATACCAGGAAATCCACTTCGCCCCTGCCGGTGAAGCCACCAGCCGCACCGCCCTCGCCGCCGGCTGGAGCGACCACCCCGCCGACCGGGACAACGACTCCGCCAACCGACCCGGGGAAAGTCGGCCTGAAGCCGGGGATGTCCATTACCCCGTTTGAGACCAGAAAGTCGGCCCCGCCGATCCCCGGGCCCCTGTCGGCTCCCACTACGTCTCCCGCGGAAGCCGCAGCGGGAGCCGGGACCCCGGACGCCGCGCCGCAGAAAGTAACTCTCAAGGTCCGTGTGCCGATTCCGTCGGCGGCGCCGGCATCTGGCGGCACCAACCCGGCCGTGGAGACGCCGCCCGCGGCGGCGGCGCCAGCGGACGAAGCCAGGGACGAGGCCGGGCCCAAGCTCAAACTGAAGCCCAAGGTGCCGCCGCCGTCCGCGTCCGTGCCGCCGATCTCCATGACGGGGTCCCACCCGCCGGCCGCCGTCAGCGCCATTCCCCAAGAGGTTGTTCCGCCGTCTGCACCCACCGTGCCGCCTCTTCCCGTACCCGAACCGGC
>CAZAFS010000005.1:27672-29010 GCA_964484165.1 uncultured Opitutaceae bacterium
GGCCCCGCCGGCGGTGTCCCCTCTGCCGGTGGCGCCGCCGCCCCTGCCCGGCCCCACGGTGGCATGGGAGCCGGCACCGCGCCGGGTGGGCCAGCTGAGACTGGCACTGGCGGCCGGCGGCGTGCTGGTGATTGCGGTGGGGGCCTTCGTGGCCTACCGGAAGTTCTTTGCCGCGCCGCCGCCACCACCACCGAAGCCGGCGGTGACCGCGAGACCGGTCGCGCCGCCAATAAAAGTTGAACCCCCGGCGCCGAGTCCGGTCGCGCAGAAAGCACCCGCGGCGCCCGCCACGGCCCGCACCCCGGCCAAGTCGGCGGCGGCGCCGGTGGCCAACCCGCCTGGGCCCGCCGCTCCGGCCGTGGCCGAGGTCAAGCCCCCGCCGCCGGGCCCGCCGGCCGAGGTCCAGCCGAGCATGCAATTTCGCGCATTTGTCGACCGGCTCAAGATCGGCGGTTTTCGCATCGGCCCGCCGGCACGGGTTTTCATCCGAGGAATCACCTACAAGGAAGGCGACGTCATCGACCAGGACTTGGGCGTGGTGTTTGTCGGGGTGGACCCGAAGACCGAGGCACTCCTGTTCAAGGACGGCAGTGGCGCCGTGTTCCGGCGCCAGCTCTGATTCGCGCGGGAAACGCCGGCGGCAGTCCGTGGGCCCCCGGCCGGCTGCGGTCTGGTGCCCGTTCGTGGCGGCGCGGACCGCGCGCCGCCGGCCTAGCGGTTCAGACCGGTGTGGATGGCGTGCAGCAGATCCGGGTCGGTGGCGATGCTGGTGACGCCGATGACCACGAACTGGACGCCGATGCAGAGGAGCAGGAAGCCCATGAATTTCGTCAGCGCATACGTGCCGTTGGCCCCGATCAGGCGCACCATGCTCCCGGATAGCCGCAGGGTCACGTAGCTGATCAGGGCCACGACCATGATGCCGAGGACGATGGCGACGTAGTCGAGCCATTGGTCGGCCAGCGACGTGAAGCCGATGGTCATGGCCATGGAACCGGGGCCGCTCAGCATCGGCATGGCCAGCGGCGTGAGGGAAATGTCGCGCTTGGCGCGCGCCTCCTCGCGCCGGCGGTGCTCGTCCGCATCCTCGTGCGGCGCCGCCAGCATGGAGAGGGCGATGCCCGAAACCAGCAGGCCGCCGGCGATCCGGATGCCGGGGATGGAGACGCCGAAAAAATGGATGATGAAGTCGCCGCCGAAGAGACAGCCGACAAGGATGAGCACCATGTAATAGCAGCCCTTCTTGACCTGCCAGGCGCGATGTTCCTCGGAATCGCCTTCGGTGATCGCCAGCACCACCGGGGCGGACGCCACCGGGTTGATGATCGGCAGCAACGA
>CAZAFS010000006.1:0-27930 GCA_964484165.1 uncultured Opitutaceae bacterium
AGCGCGCCTCGTCGGGCGGCATGCCCGCGGCGCGGTTGGCCGCTTCCTGCATTTCCAGGTGCGTCCGGATCTCCTCGGACAAGTCCGCCTCGATCTTCTTTTTCCGGAAGAGCGGCTGCAGACGGAAAAGGAATTGGCGCAGCCGGGGCATGATCGCCGCCTCTCAGGTGGTTTTTAAGATCAGGTTGATGGTGCCGGAGAGCAGCTCCCACCGGGCGGTTTCCTCCTGCAACTGCTTCCGGCCGGCCGCGGTCAGCGCATAATACCGGGCTTTGCGGTTGGCGTCGGAGACGCCCCATGCCGCCTTGACCCAGCCCTGCCCCTCGAGACGGCACAGCGCGGGGTAGAGCGACCCCATCTCCACCTGGAACACCCCCTGCGACATCTGGCGGAGCCGCACCGAGAGGCCGAAGCCGTGCATCGGCTCGAGCTGGAGCGCTTTCAGGATGAGCAGGTCGAGCGTACCTTGGAGCAAATCAGTTTTTTCTTTGGCCATGATCTCTCCTTCAGAGGTTCTGAATGAGGAACCGGATGAAGCCTCTCCTTCAGAACGTCAACAGGAAAGATTCATGCGGCGGCGGCAAGCCTTCCCGGCGCCGACGCTATTCCGCCCGCAGGGCGATCATCGGCGTTCGCCCAAGGCTTCGGCCCGACGAGAAGCCGCGGACCAACGTGATGGTCGTGGCTGGAGTCATGTCCATCACGGCTATTCCGCGCGCAGCGCAATCACCGGATCCACCTTCGCCGCGCGCCGCGCCGGCCCGCCTTCGCTTCTGCAGAGCTTCCGCCGTCGCCAAGGCTATGGCGGACAGGACGGCGTGGCGGCGGTCTATTCTGTGCGGAGCGCTTCTATGGGATCTACCTTACTCGCCCTTCTGGCCGGAATCCAGCAGGCGAGCAGCGCGATTGCCAGCAGGAGCAGCAGCACCGCCGCATAGGATGCCGGGTCGGCCGCCGTGACATCGTACAGCAGCCGGGTGAGGGACCGGGAGAGCAGGATCGCTCCCACCAGGCCCGCGGCCAGGCCAATGCCCGTCTTCCACAAACCCTGCCGCAGGATCAGCCCGAGGATCTGGCCGCGCGACGCGCCGATCGCCCCGCGGATTCCGATTTCCCGGGTGCGCTGCGACACATCATAGGCCAGCACCCCGTAGAGTCCGATCGCGGCCAGCAGCAGCGAGAGCCCGGAGAACCCGCCGAGCAGCAGCGTGATGCCGCGCCGGGACATGAGCATTTGGTCGAGCGCCTCCTGCAGGGATCCGGCGATGTAGAGCGGCACCCCCGGATCGAGGGCGCGCAGCCGGGCCCGCATCTCCCGCAGCACATCGGCCGCGGCGCGCGGGGAATGGACCAGCACGTTGAATCCACCCATCGGCCAGCCGTTCATCGGCAGATAAACGAACGGGGTCGGGTCGCGATTATCCGGCCCCGACAGGTTCGCGCGGTTCACCACGCCCACGATCCGCGCCCATTTGGCGCCGGGCGGCGGCGGTCCCGACCCCAGGGTCATCTCCTGGCCCACCACGATCTGCCCGGGGAAGTAACGCGTGGCGAAGTTCTGATCCACGATCACCACCGGGTCCTTGTTGAGGTCATCGGCGTCGTTGAACGCCCGCCCGTCCCGGAGCCGGATGCCCATGGTGGCGAAGAAATCCGGCGATACCGGATAGATGATGACCGTCGGCTGGCTCTCGCCCTCGGTGACCGGTTGACCCCGGACGATGAAGGGTTGGGTGCGATAAGTTGGCACCAGCGTGAATCCCGACACCTCCGCCACGCCGCTCACCCCGGGAATTCCCCGGAACGACTCCAGGATGCGCCGCTGCATGTCCAGGTTGGCGGTCTGGTCACCGTATCGGCTCGGCAGCGCGATCCGCCCTTGGACCACGCGCGCGGCATCAAACCCCGGATCGACGGCCATGATCTTGGCAAAACTGCGGATCAGCAGGCTCGCCCCCACCAGCAGGATGACGGCGACCGCGACCTGAGCGGTGACCAGCACACTGCCCACCGCGCGGGCGCCGCCGCCCGATGACGCCGAGCGCGAGGCCCCGACCTGCAACCCGGCGCGCCAGGCCAGCCGCAGCGGCACCAGCGCGACAAGCACGGCGATCGCAAATGCCACCGCCAGAATGAGGCCCGCCACGAGCGGATCCAGCGTCACGGGCGGCGCGGTGCGCACGATGATGGGCAGATAGCCGTTGAAAACGCGCAGCGCGGCCACCGCCAGCCCGAGCCCCGCGAGGGAAGCCGCGCCGGTGAGCAGCAGGCTCTCGGCCAGCATCGGCCGGACCAGCGCAGACCGCCCCGCGCCCAGCGCGACGCGAATCGCCAGTTCCGACCGTCGCGCGTTCGCCCGGGCCAGGCAGAGATTGACGACGTTCACGCAGCCGATCAGCAGCACGAGCAGGGCGCCGGCCTGCAGCAACCACAGCGACCTCGATTCGCCCATCGCGCCGTCGGCGCGCAGCCGGACCGCAGCCAGTTGGTAGCCGCCGGCTTCCAGATAGGTGCGCAGGCGTGGGTTGGCCACCCCCTGCAGGAAATCGCGTTCCACCGCGGCCAACTGCGCCATGCCCGCGCCCAGTGGCACGCCCGGCTTGAGCCGCCCGTAGAGGATCGCGTCGTTCGAATACCGCGCCTGCGGAGCCAGTTTGAACGGTGGCGGTGCGTACGGCTGGTAGAAACAGGTGGTGTTCCAGAGGGACGCCAGACTCCGCGGCGCCACCCCGATGATCGTGTAGGGCGTCCCGCCCGGGCGGATCACGCGGCCAATCACCCCTGGATCACCGTGATAGTGGCTCTCCCAGAAGGCCTGGCTGATCACCAGGACGTTTTCCCGGCCCGGCGTCTGCTCGTCGGCGGTGGGGAATCGCCCGAGGACCGGCTTCACGCCCAGGACATCGAAAAAGTCGGCGCTCACCCAGTCGTTTTCCACCCGGACCGGCGCGCCCTCGTCGTCCAGCGTGACGTTTTCCGGTTTGATCAAGGCGAAGCCGGCGAACAGGTCCGCGTGGGCCTTGAAGTCGCGATACTGGGGCACGCTGGACTGGATCACCTGGCCCCCGCTTTTCCGGGCGACGTTCGTGATGGTCACGAGCTGGCCGGGGTCGGGGAAGGGCAGCGGTTTCAGCACGAGCGAATACAACGCCGACAGGATCGCGGTGTTGGGGCCGATGCAGACCACCAGCGTGCAGAACACGGCGAGGCTGAACCCCGGCGCCCGGCGCAACGACCGCGCCGCATACCGGAACTCCCTTCCCCAGGTCGGGAGCCAGCTCCAGCCGCTTTCGCGCACCGGGTCGCTGCTCGCGTCAGGGGGTCTGACGTCGGCGGAGGGCATGGGCCGAGGTTGGCCTATTCCGCCCGCAGGGCAATCATGGGATCGATTTTCACCGCCCGACGCGCGGGCAGCAGGCAAGCAAGCGCCGCCACCCCGCAGAGGAGCAGCGTGATGGCGCCCAGCGTCAGGGGATCGCGGGCGCTGACGTGGTAGAGCATGGACTCGATGGCGCGGCCGGCGGCGAACGACGCGATCAGGCCCAGCAACAGGCCCAGGCCCACGAGTCGCGCCCCGTGGCCGAACACCAGCCGCAGCACGTCGCGGGTCTGCGCGCCGAGCGCCATGCGGATGCCGATCTCGGTGGCGCGCTGGCTGACATTGTAGGCCATGACGCCAAAGATGCCGACCGCGGCGATCACCAGCGCGACCATCGCAAAGACGCCCAGCAGATGGAGGGTGAACCGCTGGTTGATCACGCGCCCGTCCATCAACTCGGCGAGCGGGCGGATCGCCTGGACGGGCTGGTCCTGATCCACCGCGTAAACCTGCTGCTTGAGCGACGACCAGAGCGCCGCCGGATTCCCGCGGGAACGGATGACGAATCGGAACGCCGTTTGCGGCTTTTGGGCGAAGGGCATGTAGACTTGGGGCTGCATTTCCGTTCCGGCGACGCCCGTGGAGACATCGTTCACGATGCCGACGATCTCCCACGAGGTCTTGTCGTTGCGGGTGAGGCCGGCGAACTTGAGATGCTGGCCGAGGGGATCCGCGTCGGGGAAATATTGCCGCGCCATGGTCGCGCTGATGAGGACCACGCCAGGGGCCTGGGCGTTGTCCTGATCCGTGAAGGCGCGGCCCCGGAGCAGGCGGATGCCCATCGCCGGGAAATAGCCGGGCGTGGCGATGAAGTGAATGGCGGTGGGCCAGTCGCCGGCCGGCTGGTCCGGGCGGTTCTCGATGGCGAACCCCAGGGTGTAGTATTGATTGGCCGGGGGCAGCTCATTGACGGCCCCGGCGGCTTGCACCTCGGGCAGGGTGCGCAAGCGCGCCAGGACGGCCTCGGCAAAAACATTCCTCGGTGCCTGGCCGGAGTACTTGTTTTGCGGCAGGGTCCCTGGCAGACGAATCTCCATGATCGTCACCCGCTCGGGCACATAGCCGGGCTCGGTGCGGGTGAGGTGCACGAAGCTGCGCAGGAGCAATCCGGCGCCGACGAGGAGCACGAGGGTGCCGGCCACTTCGAGCACGACGAGGGCGCCGCGCAGCCGGCCGCGTCCCCCGGCCTCGGTGTTGCCGCGCGTGCCCTGCTTGAGGCTCTCGTTCAGGTCGGTCGCCGAGCCAAGCCAGGCCGGGGCCAGGCCGAAGACAATGCCGGTCGCGAGGCTGAGCCCCAGCGCAAACGCGAGCATGCCGGGATTGAGCTCCACGAACTGCAGGCGCGCCATGCCCGGGGCGTCGGCGTAGGTGTGGACCAGTGCCAGTGTCCATTGCGCGACCAGCAGGCCCGCGCCGCCGCCGAGCAGGGCCAGCAGGATGCTCTCCGTGAGCAACTGCCGCACGAGCCGGCCGCGGCCGGCCCCGAGCGCGGCGCGCACGGCCATCTCCCGCTGCCGATTGTTCGCGCGGGCAAGCAGGAGGTTCGCGACGTTGGCGCAGACGATGAGCAGCACGCCGCCGACCGCCCCCAGCAACGTCCACAGGATCGGGCGCAGGGTGCGGGCATCGTCCACCGCCACGGGCACGAGCGAGAACCCCCGGCCCGCGTTGGTGTCAGGGTACTGGCGGGCGAGCCCGGCGGCGATGACATCCAGTTCGGCCTGCGCTTGCGCGAGGGTCACCCCCGGTTTGAGCTGACCAAAGGCCCAGGAGTAGCGGCCGCCACGACTCTGGCACTCCCGATCAGTGAAGACCATCGGCACAAAGGCATCCACCTGATAGCCCCGTCGCGCCCAGTCGGCAGTGGCCACGCCCACCACGGTGTAGGGGTCGCCGTTGACCTGCACCGTCCGGCCAATCACCGCGGGGTCGCGGCCAAAGGCGGTCTGCCAGAGCTGGTAGCCCAGAATGATGACCTTGCTTTTGCCAGCGGCCTCGTCCTCGGGCAGAAAGGGGCGGCCCAGGCAGGTGCGGAGGCCAAAGATCGCGAAGCAACGGGACGATATTCGCTGCGCATTGACGGACTGCGGCTCGCTCCCGCCGGTGAGACTCAGGCCGAAGTTCCGGCTAGCCCCGACGAGCGCAAAGGCTTTGGCCGCCGTTTCCACATCGAGGATATCGGGGACCGAAAGGGGCGACTCGGTGACTCGCGGCAAAAGAGTTCCCCGGATAAGAACCTGCCGCGCTGGGTCCACCCCGCCGGTCTCGGGATGGAGCAGGACCGCATCGACCACGGAAAAGACCGTGGTGCAGGCGCCGATGCCGAGGGCGAGCGTGACGACGACGGTCGCGGTGAATCCGGGGGTCTGGCGAAGCTGACGCCCGGCGTAGCGCAGATCCTGGTTCAGCTGATGCACCCACACCCAGCCGCGCTGGTCGCGGACCTGCTCTTTGATGCCATCGAGGTGGCCGAACTGCCGCTGCGCGGCGTAGCGCGCCTCGTCGGCATCCATGCCGGCCGCGCGGTTGGCGGCTTCCTGCAGTTCGAGGTGCGCGCGCAGTTCCTCGGCCATGTCGGCTTCGAGGCGGGTGCGGCGAACGAGCGAGCGGAGGCGGTGGAGCAGCTTCATCATTGGAGCACTTTCCCTTTCCCTCCCACTTTCACTCGGCTCGGAGCGCCTCCACGGGATTGACCTTCGTGGCGCGCCGCGCGGGCAGCCAGCAGGCCAGCAGCGAAATCGCCACCACCAGCGCCGCCACGCCGGCAAACACGGCCGGATCGGTGGGGCTGATGCCGTAGAGCAGGCTCGCCAGCACCCGGGTGAGGGCGGCGGAGGCGACCAGGCCGCACCCGAGCCCGATCAGGACCAGCCGGAGACCGTCGCGCGTCACCAGCCGGATGACCTCGCCGACGCCGGCGCCCAGCGCCATGCGGATGCCGATTTCGCGCGTGCGGCGGGTCACGGAGAACGACACCAGGCCGAACACCCCGAGCGCCGCGAGGAGGAGCGCGATGACGCCCTGACCGCCGGCGAGAATCGCGCCGATCCGCAGCGGCATCAGCGCGCTGGGGCTGCGCGCCATCTGGTCTTCCATGGTTTGGACCCCGAACAGCGGCAGGTCGGGATCCAGCTCATGCACGATCTCCTTCACGGTCGAGGCCAGCGCCGCGGGATCGCCCTCGGTGCGCACGATCACCCGCACGCGGCCATGATACTCCTGCGCCAGCGGCTGGAACACATAGCGTTGGCTCGGCGAGGTCAGGTTCCAGAACCGGGCGGCGCCCAGCACCCCCACGACTTCGATCGGCGGCTGTTGCTGGATGACCAGCCGCCGGCCGACCGCGCGGCCGTCGGGCCAGAGCTGGCGGGCCAGCGTGGCGCTGATCAATGCCACGCGCGGACTGCCGGCCCCGTCGTGCTCGGTGAAGTCCCGGCCTTCCGCCAGCGTCATGCCGGTCGTCTCCAGATAGTGTTGATCGATCGCCTGGCAGGGCGTGAACTCGAACTGGGGGCCGTTGAGCACAGGAGCCCCCTCCGCCCTGATCCCGCCCCGCATGCTCATGTCCGTGTCGAAAGGCACGTGCTCCGCGATGCTCGCCTGGCGCACCCCCGGCAGCTCGCGCAGCCGCGCCCGCAGATCCGCCAGAAATTTCGTCCCGCGCTCGCGGCTGTAGCGTTGCCGGTCGAGATCGAGGGATGCGAACAGCAGCCGCTCCGGACGGAATCCCAGCGCCGTATGCGCCAGCTGATGCAGGCTGCGCACGGCAAGGCCCGCGCAGATGAGCACCACACATCCGGTCGCCACCTGCCCGACCACGAGCACACTGCGCCAGGGGTGCCGCTTGCCCGCCAGCGACGGGGCCGCGTCCTTCAGCAGCGGCATGACGCCGCAACGCGTCGCGCGCAGCGCCGGCAGGAGCCCCGTCAGCAATCCGGCGGCGAGCGCGGCGAGCAGCGTGTACGCGAGCATCCGCCAATCGAAGCCGGTGTCGGCCGGCGGGGCGAGATTGGCGGGGACAATCAGGCGGCTAAGCACGGGCAGGACGCCCAAGGCGCCGATGGTGCCGACCGCACCCGCCGCCAACGCCAGCAGCATGCTTTCACCCACCAGCTGCCGCAGCAGCCGGGCGCGCGAGGCCCCGAGGGCGCCCCGCAAGGCCAGCTCCCGCTCGCGACCGAGCGCCCGGGCGTAAAGGAGATTGGCGACGTTGGCCGCCGCCACGAGGAGCACCAGCACTGCGAGCGTCATCAGCGCAGACACCGCCAGCGGCATGTAGCTGGCCACATAGGGCGACGGCCGGCTGCGGTTTTCCGGCCAGACGAGAAGCTCGGTCATGCCGGTCGGAGCGTGGTGGTCGGGATACTCCCGGACCAACCGCGCCATCATGAGATTGGCGGCCGCCCTGGCCTGGGCGATCGTGGCGGCGGCCTGGAGCCGGCCGACCAGAAAGCAGCTGGTATCGCCGCGGCTGAAGATCATCCCCCCCTGGGCCGGCGCGAGTTGCGGATGCATCGTCACTGGCACGAAACCGCTCAACGCCGTCCCCCACGATGCCCCCACAAATCCCGGCGGTGTCACTCCCACCACGGTGAACGGCAGCCCGTTCAGCTGGATCTTCTGCCCCACGATCTCCCGGTCGGCGCCGAAGCGGTCATGCCAGCACGCGTAGGTCAAAACGATGATCGGGTCGGCCCCCGGCACCCGTCCCTCCGTCGGGAGAAAAAGCCGGCCGAGGAACGGATTCACCCCCAGCACGGAAAAATAGTTGTTGCTGGCCAGGTGGACCCACGTCCGCTCCGTGCCGGAATCGGTCCGACTCAGGTGCACCACCTCCTCCTTGTAGGCGAACAACCCGGCAAAGGCCTGGGCCAGCTCCGGGGTGCCGGTCGCTCTCTTCTCGACCTGTTGCCGGAAGTCTTCGAAGTCGGGATAGGAGAGCGGCAGCGCGTATTGGAAATTGCGCAGCTTCTGCACCAGCACGACGAGGCGTTCCGGATCGGTCGCCGGCAGTGGCCGTAGAAACAACTCGCTCGCGAAGGAAAAGAGCGTGGCGTTCACGGTCAGTCCGAGGGCGAGTGTGAGCACGGCGGCGAACGTCAAGCCGGGTGTGCGCGCCAGCGAGCGAGCCGCGAAACGAACATCCTGCGCGAGCTGCTCCAGCCAGACCCCGGCGCGCTGGTCGCGGGCGATTTCCTTGATCTGGTCGACGCCGCCGAACTGCCGCCGCGCGGCGTAGCGCGCCTCGTCGGCGCTCATCCCCGCCGCGCGGTTGGCGGCTTCCTGCAGTTCGAGGTGCGCGCGCAGTTCCTCGGCCATGTCGGCTTCGAACTTCTTTCTCCGCACGAGCGCTCGCAGTTTGGCCCAAAGTTTCATGGGAGGGATCTTCTTGAACAGAAGGCAACGAAGGTAACCGAGATGATGAGGGAAGGGTGGCGGGTGCTTCGTTTCCTTCTGTGAACAGATTGCCGTTTATCGCCGGCTGCTCACAGCTTCACGTCGTGCTCAGCACTAGATTGATGGCCGTGGCCAGCTTCTCCCAGTTGGCGGTTTCCGCCTCGAGCTGCCGCCGGCCCGCCGCGGTCAGTGAATAGTACTTCGCCTTGCGGTTGTTGTCGGAGACGCCCCACTCGGATTTGATCCAACCCTGGTCCTCGAGCCGGTAGAGCGCGGGGTAGAGCGAGCCCTGTTCCACCTGTAGCACCTCGGCGGACATCTGGCGGATGCGGATGGAAATCCCGAAGCCGTGCATGCGCTCCAACTGGAGCGACTTCAGGATGAGCATGTCGAGGGTGCCTTGCAGCAGATCGGGCGCTTCGTCTTTGGCCATGGGGGATTGTCTCCTAGATGTTCTACAGGAGAGAGGATTGAGCCGTCTCCTGTAGAACGTCAAGGGGAGAGCCGCGGCCGCCCGCAGAGAGTATTTGTACTAATTGCAGGGTGAGGCCGGCTTCTGCGCCGGAGGGCGCGAATCGGTCGCGGCCTTGCGCCGGAGCGTCCGGCGGTGATCATGGCAGCCATGGACTGTCGCCCCGGCTGCGGCGCGTGCTGCATCGCGCCGTCGATCTCGTCGCCGATTCCCGGCATGCCGCACGGCAAGCCGGCGGGTATTCCGTGCATCCAACTCCTGCCCGACTTTCGCTGCGCGCTCTTCGGCCGCCCCGAGCGGCCGGCGGTGTGCGTGAGCCTGCGGCCGACCGAGGAGATGTGCGGGAACAGGCGGGAAGAGGCGCTGGATTATCTCGCCGCCCTTGAGCTGGTGACCTTGCCATCGGCCGGTGGAGTAAGCGAGGCGGGCCCGGGCTGTTGCCCAAGGGCACCCGCTCCGGCTATGCACCCCCCCGCCACGAATACGACGCTCTGAGGCAGGTCATCCGCCCCGCCCAGGAGATGGGAGGGTAACGGCCTGGCCCCTCCAACGCGTGGTCCTTCCTGAACCTTCTTTCCGTCGAGTTGTTCTCAGTATTCGATTTTGGCGGCCGGCAGGGCCTGGCGAAGTTCGGCCACCGCGGCGTCCGTGACGTGCGGACAGGCTCGAAGATCCAGCGACTGCAGGGCGTTGAGTTCCTTGAGATGCGCCAGACCAGCATCGGTGATCTGCGTCTTTACGAGGTTGAGAGACCGCAACGCCTTCAACTGCTTGAGTTGAGCCAGGCCGGCGTCGGTGATCTGGTCACACCACGAGAGGTCCAGCGACTGCAGGCCATCGAGGCCCTGGAGTTGAGCCAAGGCGGCGTCATTGATCTTGTCGCCGTTGAGTCGGAGGGCCTGGAGGGTTTTGATGTTTTTGAGGTAAGCCAGCCCGGCAGGAGATATCTTATCACAGTACCCCAGCTCGAGCCCCTGAAGCTCCCTGATGTCCTTGAGGCGGGCGAGGCCGGCATCGGTGATGGTGTTGCTGTGCTGCAGGGCGAGGTGCCGCAGGCTTTTGAAATTTCGGAGCTCCGCCAAGCCAGCATCGGTAACCCCCGGGGAATCCCAGAGCAGGAGCGCGCGGAGGCTGGGCAACTGCTGCTTCAGCATGAGCAGATCCTGGTCGGTGGCGGGCGCAAAGAAGGTGGAGGCGACGCCGGATGCCTGGGCCGCGACGGCTTCGGCCACGGCCTGCGGGAAGGTGGTTTTTTCCTCGGGCTGTAATCCCCACGCGTTGCAGGCGGGGATGCGAATCGGCTCCGGGGCGGGGGTCTTTCCCAAGTTCTTCCACCCGTCAAGCGGCCCGGGGCCCGTTTCGGACCAGACCAAGAAGTCGAGCTTCGAGTTGAAGGCGGCCGGGGCTGTCAGCGTGGCCTCGCCCTGCGGCGACGCAAGGGTGGTGCATGCCCCGACCGTCAGTAGGACGAAAAGGCCGGCACCGGATCGTGAGAAACCATTTAGTTCATTCATTTTCGGGGTAGTGGCCTTCCTCATGGTATCAAGGGTGGCTTGGGCGCCGATCACTGGCAAAAATTCATTCTTTGGCGCCTCGTTTTGAATGTCTTCAAACTGACTCAAACCAATTCTATTTCTTGGTCTGGCGCTTGGCCACGACGAATTCTTGCCCCCAAAACCGCCGTTGGAAGCGAGACGAAATCAGAACGACATCACCCGTGAGACCCCGGTCAGCCGATCATGAAGCCAGCTGGCCAGCGCGGGAAGCAGCAGCGCCACGGCGAGGAGCGGCAGGACGTCGCAATTGCCGCGCTCAAGTTCGAACATGCCCGGGTGGGAGAGGAGGGTGGCGCCGAGGATGAACGGCACGGGCAGGGCGGGCAGACGCAGGCGGTCGCGCCCTTGCCACGACTGCGCTGCCGCGAATCCGACGATAAGCGCTCCGGCCCGGTGTCAGCCCGGCGGCGCGCCGGCGGCCGCGGGCACCAGGCGCGCGAAGAACCCGGAACCGAGGTCGGGGCGGTGGCGCACGGTCAGCACGTCGTAGAGCTTGGCGAGCTGGCGTTCCACCTGTTCCAGCCGCGGCTCGTCGGCGACGAGCAGCAGGATGCTGCTGGTCGCACCGTCCCCGACCGGCACGCAGACGATGGCCTCGAGGTTGAAGGCGCGGCGGGCGAAGAGGCCGGTGATGTGCGACATGGTGCCGGGATGGTTGCGCACGCGCAGTTCGAGCACGGTCGCGGTCGGCGGCAGGGAATTGTCAACCACGGGGGCCGGTGGGGCGGACGGCCGCGGGGACGTGGCGGGCAGGGGAGAGGTGGAATCAGGCATGGGAGGTGGCGGGTTCGAATTCGGTTTCGGCGATCATCTCACGGTTGGCGGCGCCGGGCGGCACCATGGGCAGCACGTTGGCCTGGTCGTGAATCGGGATGTCGATCACGCACGGCCCGGGGGCGGCGAGCGCGTCGGTCAGTTCGGCCAGCGGATCGGAGCCGGCCTCCAGCCGCAGGCCGCGCACGCCAAATGCCCGGGCGACCGCGGCGAAATCGGGCCGGGCGGTGAAGTGCGCGGCCGAGTAGCGCCGGCCGTAGAACAGCTCCTGCTGCTGGCGCACCAGACCGAGCTGGGCGTTGTTGAAGATGAGCACGGCGACGGGCAGATCGAGTTCGGCCAGGGTCGCCAGCTCCTGGATGTTCATCAGGATCGAGCCGTCGCCGCTGACGCAGACCACGCGCCGGCCGGGGGCGGCCAGCGCCGCGCCGATGGCGGCGGGCAGGCCGAAGCCCATGGTCCCCAGTCCGCCCGAGGTCAGCAGCGTGCGCGGCCGGCGGACCGGGTAGGCCTGCGCCATCCACATCTGGTGCTGGCCGACGTCGGTGGTGACGATCGTGTCGGCGGGGAGGATTTCGCCGAGGAACCGGCAGAGATTCACGGGATGCAGCGGCTCCCGGACGCGCGCCGGATGGCGCAGCGGATGGGCCGCCCGGAGTTCGGCTGCCCGCGCGCGCCACGCCGGTCGGTCCTGCGGCGGCACACGATCGAGCAGGCGGCGCAGGATGGCGGCGGCATCGCCCACGAGGCCGAGGAACGCGGGTTTGATTTTGCCGATCTCGGCCGCATCGATGTCGATGTGCGCGATGGCGGCGTGCGGGCAAAATTCCGCGACCTTGCCGGTC
Source organism: uncultured Opitutaceae bacterium (assembly GCA_964484165.1). GTDB lineage: Bacteria > Verrucomicrobiota > Verrucomicrobiia > Opitutales > Opitutaceae > Fen-1467. Next base: position 12,424 of record CAZAFS010000006.1, read on the forward strand.
GCGCGGTCGTCGAAGCGCGCGCCGATGGCGAGGAGCAGGTCGGCCTCCTCGAGCAGGAGGTTGGTGCCCTTGGCGGCGTGCATGCCGAGCATGCCCATGAAAAGGGCGTCGCCCGGCGGCATGGCGCCGAGCGCCATGAGCGTGCACACGGTCGGCGCCGCCAGGCGGTGGGCCAGCGCGCAGGCCAACCCGGCGGCGCCGGCGGTGATCACCCCGCCGCCGAGGTAGAGCACGGGACGCCGGGCGGCCGCAAGCCGGCGGGCCAAAGCGGCGATGCGCTCATCCGGGCAGGAGGGTGGCGGCGTGGGGCGGCCCGGCGCCGGCCAGTCGCGCACGTCGATGATCGCGTTCTGGACGTCCTTCGGCACGTCGATGGCCACTGGCCCGGGGCGGCCGGACTCGGCCAGCTGAAAGGCCAGCGGCACCACCTCGAGCAGCTCCGCCGCGCGGCGTACGAGGAAATTATGCTTCGTGACCGGCAGCGTGAGGCCGTAGGTGTCGACCTCCTGAAAGGCGTCGGTGCCGATGAACGGCTGGGACACCTGGCCGGTGAGGGCGACGAGCGGCACGGAATCGAGCCGGGCGTCGGCGATCGCCGTGAGCAGATTGGTGGCGCCGGGACCGGAGGTGGCCACGCACACTCCGGCCCGCCCGGTGACGCGCGCCATACCCTGGGCGATGAATCCCGCGCCCTGTTCGTGACGGGCGAGGATGTGGCGGATGGCGCTGCCGTGCAGCGCGTCGTAGAACGGCAGGTTCGCGCCGCCGGGGATGCCGGCGATGATGCGCACGCCCTGCCGTTCGAGCAGGGTGCGCAGGAGGTGGGCTCCGGTGATTTTCATGGTGGTTCGTGGGAGGAGCCCGCTCCGCGGCCGGAAACCGGCGGGGCAAAAAAAAGCCCCCTCCGGTGCGGCACCGGAGGGGGCAAATGCGAAATGGTGTTCAGATCCCTCGCGGCGCGCGGCAGAGCGTAACGACGACAACGACCAGGAGGACGAGGCCGAGGGAGGAGAGAATGTTGGAGCCGGAAGGCTTCATGAGAGGGCGGTGAGAAGGCGCGAAGTAGCCGCGGCTGTCAAGGCTGGAGCAGGGATCGGCAGGTCATTCGCCGGTTTCGTGAGTGGCCTTGAATGCCAGGGCCGCCGTGGCGCCGCCGAGCAGTTCGGCCACGAGGTAGATACCCAGTTGATGCAGGTTGGCCAGGCCCATGAGGTACACGCCCAGCCCGACCGCCGGATTGAAGGCGCCGCCCGAGAGGGAGCCCACCGAGATCACGCCGGCCAGCACGGTGAAGCCGATGGCCAGGCCGTAGAAGGAATTGCCCGCCGTGCCCTTGGCGGTGGCGGTGTTCAAGACGACCCAGGCCAGCGCAAAGGTGAAGAGAAACTCCACCACCAGTGAAGCCCTGGTGGGAAACAGCGCTGCGCCATGCCCGGGGCGGCCGGCCAGCCACACGACGATGAGAGCGGCCAGCGCCCCGGCGGCCAGTTGTGCAATCCAGTAGGGCGCCACGTCGCGCGGCTCACATTTGCCCCGGAGCCAGACGGCGAGGGTCACCGCCGGGTTGAAGTGCCCGCCGGAAATGTGGCCGCCCGCAAAGATCATGACCATCAAGACCGCGCCGATCGCGAGGGGCGCCAGAGGGGCGCCGGCGCGGACGGCGGCGCCGACGGTGAACACCAAAAAGAAGGTGCCGATGAACTCCACGAGGGGTTTTTTCATGCGCAGGACGTTTTGCCTGAACTTGTGGGTGGACCGGAGGCCGAGTCAACCCCGGCCGGAATCCGGCGGAGGCCATCCGCGGCGGCGCGCGACGCCGGCGGCGAACGCGGCGCGGCTTCTCAAACTATTGTAAGAATGGTCCGGTTCCGTTGCCTTGCCGGGCCCTTTGGCCTAGGTGAATTGGCCCATGAATGACTCCATCGCCGTCGTCCAGGGCGATATCACCACGCTGGCCGTCGACGCCATCGTCAACGCGGCCAACGAATCGCTGTTGGGTGGCGGCGGCGTGGATGGAACCATTCACCGGGCGGCGGGGCCGCAACTGCTCGAGGCGTGCCGCGAGCTGGGCGGATGCCCCACGGGCCAGGCCAGGCTCACGCGCGCCTACCGGCTGCCGGCCAGGCATGTGATTCACACCGTCGGCCCGATCTGGCGCGGGGGCGCGGCGGGCGAGCCGGATCTGCTGGCCTCCTGCTACCAGACTTCGCTCAAGCTCGCGGCGGACAAAGGCCTCGCCACCGTGGCGTTTCCGTCCATCAGCACCGGCGTCTACGGCTATCCCATCGCCCTGGCCTGCCGCATCGCGCTGCGCACCACCCGCGCCTTCCTCGAGCAGCACGCCCTGCCGCGCCAGGTGACGTTTGTCTGTTTTTCCGCGCACGATCTTGATGAATACCGCCTGGCGCTGGCCGAAATCATGAACGGCGGCGCGCACGTCCGTCCGGTGGTGTAACCCGGGCGCCGGCCGGAGCCGGAGCCGCTCCGGCCCTCCGCCGCGGGCCGTGATCGTCGCGCCGCCCGGCCGCCTTGCGGGAATGCCGAATCTGGCTTCCGTCTCTCACGTGCGATGAAATCCACCCTATTCCTCCTGGTTGCGCTGGGACTCGCGCCCGCGACCGTCCGCGCCGCCGGAGCAAACCCACCCATGGAAAACAAGACGGAGTTCGCGGTGTTCGGCGGCGGCTGCTTCTGGTGCATGGAGGCGGTGTTCGAGCGCGTGCCGGGCATCAAGGCGGTCGTCAACGGCTACGCCGGCGGCCACGTGGACCACCCGACCTACGAGGAGGTCTGCTCCCACACGACCGGTCACGCCGAGGTGGTGCAGATCGAGTTCGATCCGGCCCAGGTCACCTACGGACACCTGCTCGACGTTTTTTGGGACGCGCACGATCCCACCAGTCTCGACCGCCAGGGCGCCGACGAGGGGCCGCAATACCGCTCGGCCATCTTCTACCTCGACGACGGGCAACGGGCCGCGGCGGAAAAATCCAAGGCGGCCGCGCAGGCGCGGTTCCCCCGACCGATCGTGACCCAGATCGAGCTGCTGAAGAAATTCTGGCGCGCGGAGGACTACCACCAGCATTACTTCACCCAGCATCCCAACCAGGGCTACTGCGCGTTCGTCATCCGCCCCAAAGTGCAGAAGCTTCAGCAGGAAGGCGTGATCTCGAAGTGAGCTTGTCGGGGCCGGTCGGCGGGCGCTAGTGGTGGGGCGTGCCCGCGCGCCCTGCCATCGCCGCTCCGACCGTCTCGGTCCTGCTGCCGGTTCACAATGCCGCGGGCGGGCTCGGGCGGGCGGTCGAGAGCATCCGGCGCCAGACGTACGCCGACTGGGAACTGGTGGCGGTGGACGACGGCTCGACGGACGGTTCCGCGGCCCTGCTCGAGGGGGCGGCGCGCGCCGAACCGCGGCTGCGGGTGTGCCGCCAGCCGCACGGGGGCATCGTCGCGGCGCTGACCGCCGGACTCGCCGCCGCCCGCGGCCGATTGGTGGCGCGCATGGATGCGGACGACGAAGCGCATCGCGAGCGCCTGGAGGAGCAGGTGCGGTTTTTGGCGGCGCACCCGGACATCGGGGTGGTGGGCTGCCTCGTGGACTACGGTGGCGACCGGACCGCCCATGCCGGCTACGCGCTGCACGTCGACTGGCTCAACACGCTCGTCACACCGGACCAGATCGCGCTCAACCGGTTCGTCGAGTCGCCGTTCGCCCATCCGTCGGTGATGTTTCGCCGCGCGCTCGCGGACCGTCATGGCGGCTACCGGGCGGGCGGGTTTCCCGAGGACTATGAGCTGTGGCTGCGCTGGGCCGATGCGGGCGTACGCATGGCGAAGGTGCCGCGGGTGCTGCTGACCTGGCATGATCCGGCGGGGCGGCTCTCGCGCACCGATCCGCGCTACGACGCGGAGGCGTTCTACCGGGTGAAGGCGGTCTATCTCGCCCGGGCGCTCGCCCGCGACTTGCGGGGGCGGCGGCTTTGGGTCTGGGGGGCGGGCCGTCCGACCCGCCGCCGCGCCGCGAACCTCGAGGCCGAGGGCTGCGCAATCGCCGGCTATGTCGACATCGATCCGAGCAAAACCGGCCGTTCGCTGGCCGGCCGGCCGGTGATCCCGCCCGCCGCGCTGCCGCCGCCCGGCGCGATCTTCGTGCTCGGTTACGTGGCGAGCCGCGGCGCACGCGAGCTGATGCGTGGCGAACTGGTCCGCCGCGGTTACGTCGAGGGCCGCGATTTCCTGATGTGCGCCTGACGCCGGGGCCCGGCGTGCCGGCCGGCCGGACTAGAGCGAACGGGTGAGGATCGCCGCGAGTTCATCCGGCGTCAGCGGCAGCGGGTTGGCCTTCATGCTGCTGGCCTTGGCGGCCTGCCCGACCAGGAGGGAAACGTGTTCGGGCCGGACGCCATACGCGCGCAGGGGAGGGATGCGCAACTCGTCGACCAGGGCCCGGACCCAGCGCGCGCCGTCGTCGGCCGAGGCGGAGGGATCCTGCAGGAGCAGGCGCGCCGCCTCGGTGTAGCGCCGCAGCGTCTCGCCGCCGGCGTCGCGCGCCTGCGCCGCGCGGAGGTTGGCGTCCATGACCTGCGGCAGCAGCGCGGCGCACACCGCGCCGTGCGGGGCGGGAAACATGCCGCCGATGGGCGCGGCGAAGCCGTGCGCCGCGCCGAGCCCGGCGTTGGCGAGGGCCAGGCCGCCGAACAGGCTGGCCAGCGCCATGTCCTCGCGCGCGCCGGCGTTGCTCCCGTCGTGAAACGCCGCCCGCAGGGCGCGCCCGACCCGCCGCAATCCCTCGCGGCAGAGGCCGTCGGTGAGCGGATTCGCCCGGCACGAGACATAGGGCTCGAGGAGCTGCGTGAGCGCGTCGAGGCCGGTGCTGGCGGTGAGCGCGGGCGGCAGGCCGTAAGTAAGTTCCGGGTCGACGAGGGCCAGCCGCGGGAGCAGGTGCGGACTGCGCAGGCTCACCTTCACCCGGTGGGTGGGCCCTTCGGCTCCGCTCAGGGCAGGCGCGGCGAGGACGGCGTTGCGCGTGACCTCGGCGCCGGTGCCGGCGGTGGTGGGAATGGCCAGACACGGCGCGGCGGGCTGCGCGAGCGGGCGGGCCCGGCCGATGACCTCGAGGTAGTCGGGGAGATCGCCGGCGTTGGTGAGCAGCGCGGCCACGGCCTTGGCCGCGTCGATCGCGCTGCCGCCGCCGAAGCCGATGACGAGATCGCACCCGGCGGCGCGCGCCGACGCGGCGGCGGCAACCACGGCGTCGGTCGTGGGTTCGCCGGCCAGGGCGAACGGCGTGGCGGCGACGCCCTCGGCGGCGAGCAGGTCGAGCAGCGTGTCGGCGCGGGCCGGGTGCCGGCCGGTCACCACGAAGGCGTGACGGCCGAAGGTGCGGGCGGCGGCGCCGGCTTGGCCGAGCGTGCCGGCGCCAAAGACAATCCGGGTGGCGGTCGCGAATTCGAAACGCATGGCGGCGTTCACCAGCCCGCGTCGTCGGGAAACACGTTGGCGAACTTCACGCCGGCGCGCGGCTCGGCCATCATCGGGGCCACCGTGTCGCGCCAGACCTGGTAATGCGCGGTTTCCTTGTGGGCGGCGGGCGCGGCGGCCGTGCGGTAGACCTCGATGAGGACGAAGCGGGTGGGGTCGTCGGCCTGCTGCACGACGTCGAAGCGGGCCACGCCGGCCTCGCGGACGCTGTAACGGGCGTTCTCAACGGTCGCGGTTTTGAACGCGTCGAGGCACTCGGGTTTCACGTGGACGTGGACATGGACGACAAGCATGGGAAGACGGGGTTGGCGAGAAAGCGATAAGCGGGCCGGCGGACGCTGTCGAAACTGTTTCTGCCGGCGGCCGCCGCCGGGGGCGCCTTCGACAGGCTTGACGGAGAACCCAACTCGGCCACCATGGCGCCGCGTTTGTGGCGCAGGCTGCAGCGTTGTTTGAACCCCTTGACTCCCATGCACTGGAAAATCGAGATTCTGGAGAATCACACCGGGGAAATTGGTGAGGCCGTCCCACACGCGGATCACCTGTTCGAGTCGGAGGAATACCATTACGATCAGGGTCAGGTGCTGGAGGTGGCGGTGCACAAAGCCGACGACCAGCATTGGCACATTTTCACCGACCTTGACTCCGGCCACCGTTTCAAGATTCCCCCGGAGAAGTATCGCAAGATCGTCTGAGATTCGCCAGAATTTCGGCGCGGGCCGACGGAGAATCTCCGCGCCATGAAACCGGCGGGCCGGCCGCGCGGGCGCCGCTGGTGGCAGGCCGGATTCCCTCCGACTCAGGCGGCGGCGGGCGGAGGCGGGGCCGACAGTTCGCCCAGCAACGGCGGCATCGGGCAGCCGAGGGCGTCGGAAACGGCGCGCAGGAGTTCGCCTTCCTCCGGGCGGATCTGATTGTCGTGGCTCACGGTGTGCGCGCAGGCGAGCAGCAGGCGTTGCTTGATGGGGAACGAGGCGCCGGCCAGGCGGTCGAGGGCGGCATCGAGCGGGGCGAACTCGCACGCGGCGGGCGGGAGGAGGGAAAGTCTGGCGGCGATAACCGGAACCTGGTCGGCGCCGTCGCGGAAGGCGGCGGCGGCGGCCGCCGCGTCGGCTGCGGCCGTGCCATCGGCCTGCTCCGGACCGGCCACGGCTCCGGCCCACGCCAGGGCGGAAAGCACCACCGCGATCTCGCCCACCACGGCGTTGAAAGAATAGACCTGGGTGACGGCGGCAGCCGGCGCCTGGGCCGTGGTGAGGTGGTGGAGCAGCACCTTCTGCACGGCGAACTCGAAATAGGAAAGCTGCTGGTCGGCTTCGATGAGCGCCCGGCAGATGGCCGCGAAGGTCGCCAGCTCGGCTGGGGGCAGCTGGCGCAGCGCGGGCAGGGCCACCTGCGCGAGCGGCAGGCGGGCTTCGACCGGGAGCTGGCCGAAGACCGGCAGCAGTTCGCGGACGAGGTTCGCGGTCTCGCTGCCGGCGCGGGTCGCGAGGATGGCGGCCTGCTTCTCCCCGATCTCGCGGCGGGGATCGAGCAGCAGTCCGTAAACCAGCGCAGGCGCTTCCCGGGGGAGGCGGGCGGCGGTGCGCAGGCGCGCCGGGGTGGCGTCGAGCAGCGTCCGGGCATGGTCGACATGCTGCGGCGTGAGGCTGCCGATCTGCGCCACGGCGGCGACGGACGCGAGGACGGCCCCGCCCAACGGGGGCGGCCCGCCGGCGGGCAGGTTGTAGGCGCGCCGCAATGCCTCCGCGGGCAGGATCGGCGGCGGGCCGTAGCCGACGCTCTGAAAGCTTTCCTGGCGCACGTCGACGACCTCCGACGGCTGGTAGTACTTCCCGTCCCATTGCGGATCGATGGCGCGGATGCGCGCGTCGAGCGGCGGATGCGTGGCCCACAGGCCGCTGAACAGCGTCGTGACGGTGCCTTCGGCGAAAAAGAAATGTCCGATCTCGGTGGCCTTGTGGGTGGCCAGGGTGGAGCCGAGGGCGTAGCCGCCGATCTTGCGCAGGGCGCCGGCGATGCCGCCGGGATTGCGCGTGAACTGCACGGCCGAGGCGTCGGCGAGAAATTCGCGCTGGCGCGACACCGCCGCCTGGATCAGCCGCCCGAAGAAATAGCCGAGGTAGCCGATGATCATGAGCGCCAGCCCGATGGCGAGAATGGCGAGCACGCCGCTTCCGCCGCCGCGGCCGCGGCTGCTCACGCGTCCGCGGCCCAGGCTCCAGAGGATGCCCCGGCCGATCAGACCGATGACCAGAATGCCAAAGATGATGGCGGCGACCTTCACGTTCAGCCGCATGTCGCCGTTGAGGATGTGGCTGAACTCGTGCGCGAGCACGCCCTGCAATTCGTCGCGGTTCAGCTTTTCCAGCGTGCCCCGGGTGACGGTCACCACGGCGTCGCTGGTCGTCAGGCCGGCGGCGAAGGCGTTGAGGCCGGGTTCATCGTCGAGCACGTAGACGGCCGGCACCGGCACGCCCGAGGCGATGGCCATTTCCTCGACGACGTCGAGGAGCCGGCGCTCGTTGAGATTGGTCGAATGCGAATCCACCCGCCGGGCGCCGACCCCCTCGGCCACGGCGGAGCCGCCGGCGCGAAACTGGGACCATTTATAGAGCGAGGCGAAGCCAATGATGACCAGCGTGCCGGCGGCGACCGCCGCCAGCGCCTGCGGATCGAACCACCGGATTTCCGGCTCGGCATACGCCCGTCCCATGTGACCCCAGTTAAGGATGAGCATCACCGCGAGGTAGGTGAGCGCGATGGTGCCGACGACGGCGAGGCCGAACAGGACGATGAGCCGCGAGGTGCGTCGGCGCGCGTGTTCCTGGGCCTCAAAAAAATCCATGGGAGCTGGGGGCCGTAAGCTCGAAGCGGAAAGCGCCGGAGCCGGGGCGCGCGGCGTTTCGCCCGCCACTCGGCGCTTGTCGCAGGTTCAACTGAAGCTGACTTTGGGCGCGGCGCGCTCGGCCGCGTCCTCGATCTGGAAAAGCTGCGCCACGCTGAAGCCAAACATGCCGGCGAAGATCACGGCGGGGAAGGTTTCGCGGGTCGTGTTGTAGGTCATGACCGCGTCGTTGTAGGCCTGCCGGGCGAAGGCGACCCGATTCTCGGTCGAGGTCAACTCCTCGGAGAGCTGCATCATGGTCTGGTTGGCCTTCAGGTCGGGATACTGTTCGGCGACCACCATCAGGCGCGAAAGCGCGCCGGCCAGGCCGGTTTCGGCCCCGACCAGGGTCTTGACGGCGCCGGCGTCGGCCGGATTGGCCGCGGCGGCCTGCGAGGCCGCCAGCGCGATGTTGCGGGCCTTGATGACGTCTTCGAGCGTGCTGTGCTCGTGCTTGAGGTAACCCTTGGCCACCTCGACCAGATTGGGGATCAGGTCGTAGCGGCGCTTGAGCTGGACGTCGATCTGGGCGAAGGCGTTCTTGAACCGGTTGCGCAGGGCAACGAGCCGGTTGTAGATGCCGACCACAAAGAGGGCCAGCACCACGATGACGGCGAGAAGGACGAGGAGGACAAGGAGAACGATGGTCATGGCGGGAGGGGACGAAATGTGGAGAACTGTCGCGCCGGATTAAGGTCCAAGGTCGCTGCTGAGGCGAGCCTTAACCCGTTACACCGCGCCAGCTTGTTTATAGACTCGGGCGGGCTTGCCACGCCGCCTTGTGCGCCGCAACCTCCCCCCAACGCATGCCCCGTCCGACGCTGAATCCCTTGTCTGCCGCGCTGGCGGCCTGCGCGCTGACCGCGGCGTTGGGGCGCGGCGAAGGCGGAACGCCGATGGTGGTGACGCCGCCGGTGATGACCGCCTCCACCGAACCCGTGTCGGCGGCCCCGTTGGTGCCGGCCGGGGAGACGCGGGCCGCGCCCGGCGGCTGGATCATGCGCGAGGCGGCGGCGGCGCGCGCGCTGCAGCTCGGCTTCTCGCCGGCGGCGGAGGCGTTGCTGCGGGAGCTGTTGGATTCGCCCGAGACACCTCTCGCCGAGCGGAACAAGCTCGTCCTTGACCTCGCGGCGGCGCTGCTCGACCAAGGGCGGCTGGACGACGCCGAGCAGGTCCTCACCCGGTTCGTCGGTCTCCGGGGCTCGGCCTACCACCTGCGCGCGGGGCTGATCGCGGCCTACCGGCGGCAGCTCGACGCGGCGCGGGGGGAGGCGGCGCAGGTGAAGCTCGACGAGTTGCCGGCGGCGGAGCGCGGATGGTTTCATTTTCTGGAGGGGATGATCGCGGATCTGACCGGGGATCTGGGCCGCCGCAGCCAGGCCTACGACGCCGCGGTCAAGAGCGCGGTCTCCGAGATCCAGCGCGCGCGCTTCCAGCTGGAGCAGCTGCGGGTCAACCTCCTGTTGGGTCCGGTGACCGAGCAGGACGCGGCCCGGCTGAAACAGAACATGGAGCGCCTGCAGGGCCAGAAGCCCGGCTACGCCTATGTCCGGTATTATGCGGCGGCCCTCAACGCGCTGGGCCGCAAATCGGAGGCGGTGGACCTGCTGCGGCGCCAGCTCCAATCCCTGCCGCCGGAAGAGCGGCAGGAGCTGGACGACATGCGGCTGCTGCTGGCGCTGATTGCCGGCGGGGGCAGCGGGGTGGGCCGCAACGCGCTGTTCGGTCTGCTGGACCGGGCGGTGAGCCCGGAGTCGCAGCGCGTGGCGCTGCAGTTGCTGGCGCGGGCGAGCGGCGATGGCGCGGCCCGCACCGAATTCCGGGCCAAGCTCGACCAGTTGATCGCGGCGTCCTCGGCCGCCGCGCCGCATCCGATCATCGAGGATCTGCGGGTGTTTCGGGCGCAGGTGGCGCTGGCGGAGAAGAACTACGACCAGGCCCGGGAGGATGCGCGATGGCTGCTCGACAACTTTCCGGGCTCGCGGCTCAAGGCGCCGGCGCTCGGCGTGCTGACGAGCGTGGCCTGGGAGCTGGCCCGCTATCGCACCGCGGCCGATGATGCGGCGCAGCTGCGGGCCGAGCTGCCGCCGGGGGATGCGCGGGCGCAACTCGGCGTGCTGGTGGCGGAGGCGGATTTTCGCGCGGGCGATTTCCGGAATGCCGCCGACGCCTATGCCTCGGCCCAAAGGGAGCCGCCCGCGGCGGTCGCGCCGGGCGTGCTGCTGTTTCAGCGGGTGCTGGCGGAGATCAACGCGGGGCAGGTCGACGAGGCGCAGACACTGCTGGACAACGCCGCGGCGGCCGCCGGCGTCGACGCGGAGAGGCGCTGGCAGGCGGAATGGAATCTCGCCCGCGCGCTGCAGGCGCACGACCAGAGCGCGCAGGCCGTGAAGCGGGTGACGCGGCTGGTGGGCGAGGCGGACGCCGCCACGCTGCCGGCGAACCTGTTCGTGCGCATGGCCTGGCTGCAGGCGCGCCTGGCCTTTGAGGTTGGCACGCCGGCGGAGGCGGTGCGGCTGGTGGACGGGCTGCTCGCGCGGCTGGAAACCCCGGCGTTCGCGACGCTGCCGGCCGCGCTGAAGACCGACGTGGCGAGCACCAGCGTGCTGCTCAAGGCCCAGGCGCTGCTGGCCGCAAACAATCCCCGGGCCGACGCCGCGGCGGAGGGTTTGGCGCTGCTGAAGAGACTGCGGCACGACTACCCCAAGACCGACGCGGAAATCTATTCATTCGTGGTCGAAGCCGATTATCACGCGGCGCGGTACGAGATCAGCGAGGCGCAGAGCCTGTTCACGTACCTGGCCGACACCTATCCGGACAGCAAGATCGCGCCATTCGCCCTCTACGAGGCGGCCCTCAACGCCGAGCGGCGGGGCCAGGACGCCTATTACGAGGATGCCTACCGGCTCATCGAGCGCCTGGTGACCACGTATCCGCAAAGTGACCTGGTCTTTTACGCGCGACTGAAGGAGGGCGATCTGCTGCGAAAACTCAACCGGTTCGCGCCGGCGCAACAGACGTATGAGTTGCTCACGAATCATGTCCCCCCGTACCAGGATGTCCTGCTGGCGCAGCTGGCGCTGGCGGACTGCCACTATGCGCAGGCCGCCAGCGATCCCTCGCATTGGGAGAGTGCCGAGGCGATCTACGAGCGGCTGCAGGATTATCCCACGGCACCGGTGGACCTGCGGGTTGAGGCGGGCTTCAAACACGGCTACACCCAGCTCAAACGCGGCAATCCGGCGCGGACCGAGGCGACCTGGTGGCTGGTCGCGAACACCTTCCTGCTCGATTCCGCCCGGGCGCAGGAGCTGGGCGCGAAGGGACGCTATTGGATGTCGCGCACCCTGCTCGAGCTCGGCGATCTCTACGAGAAGGAGGCCAAGCTCGACCAGGCGCGCAACGCCTACGAACTGTTGCTCCGGGAGAAACTGCCCGGCGAGGCGCTGGCCCAGCAGCGGCTGGTGCGATTCAAGACGGTGAAGAACGGCGGGGAGGCCAAGACGGAGTAAACCATGGGCGCGATCGACCACCGCAGTCGCCCGCAACCACCGCGCGGGGCCGCGCGGACCGGGCCGGGGCTCCTCTTTGACGTTTACGGTCCGGGAAGAATCACGGCATAGTCACGGCAACCATGACGGGTCTGGATTTCAGTCTTTTCACCGCGGGCGGCCCGATGATGTGGGTGCTGCTCGCCATGAGCCTGGTCGGCACGCTGCTGTTCATCGAGCGGCTGCTGTACCTGCACCGGGGACAGATCCGGTCCACCGCCTTCGTGGGTGGCATCAAGAACATCCTCGCGAAACGCCGGCTCATGGAGGCGCTCACGGTCTGCGAGGAGACACCCGGCCCGGTGGCCGCGGTGGTGAAGTCGGCGCTCCTGCACGCGGGCGAGGATGAGCAGGCCATGCGGCTGGCCGTGCAGGAGGCGGCCCTGGTGGAAATCCCCGTCCTCGAACGGCGGCTGGGATCCATCGCGGCGATCGCCCAGGTGGCGCCGCTGGTGGGGCTGCTGGGAACGCTGCTGGGCATGGTCGCCACGTTTCACGCCTTCATGCAGGGCGGCAGTTACGCCACGGCCGGCGCGCTGGCGGCCGGCATGTGGCAGGCGCTGATCAGCACGGCCGGCGGCCTGGTGATCGCGATCCCCGGTCACCTGGCCTATCATTTTCTCAGCGGCCGGGTGCGCGCGATCGTGCGCGATGTGGAGTGGGCGGGGAATGAGATCATGAAGTACCTGCTCGTGGAGTACCGGAATCTGCCGGCGAACGGCCCCGCCGCCGGCCCCGCGGCCGGGGAGAAGAAGCCATGATCACGCATCCGCTGGATCTGGCGGCGCGGCTGCGGCCGCCCCCGCGGAACTTCGACGCGTTGTTCCTCGTCAACGGCGCGCTGCTTGTCCTGTTCTTCTTCCTCTTTGGCTCGCGCTTCGTGCTCGCGCCCGGACTGGGGGTGAACTTCAAGCTGCCGGTGATGGCGGGCGCGATCGACGGGGCGGCGCGGTCGACGGTGGTCATCAGCGTGCCGCGCTCCAACATGGTGCTGGTGGAGGACGGGATGCTCAGCTACGCGCAGCTGCGCGGCTGGTTGAAAAAACGCGCCCGCGACGAAAAGGGCCTGGCGCTGCTGGTGCGGGCCGATCGCAGCGTGCCGCTGGAGGACGTGGGCGCCATCTCCGCCATGGCCACGGAGGCCGGCTTCACCGGCGGGGTGCAGCTGGCGATGGAAGCAACAGGCAGCGGACCGGGAGGACCCTAGGGCCGGACCCGGCGACACGAACATGCCAACGCAGGATAAGCGACGCCGGGCAGGGTGGGGAGTGGCCGTGCTGACCGTGGTATTTGTGGCGGCGGCCTTCATCGTGTTGCTCCGGCCGCTGGGCCAGGGCGCGGGTGCGGCGCGCCCGGCGGCGGCGCCCCGGGTGAATGTCGCGCGGCTGGACGAGGGCACGGGCGACCGCCTGATGCGCGAGCAGGCCACCATTTTCGACCCGACTCCGCTCTTCCTGCCGACCCAGTGGAACGCCAGCCAGCGCCCCCTGCCGTCGACGGTGCAGCGGCAGCCCGAACAGGTTTTCGCCGACTTCGCGCCGCAGACGGTCTTTGACGAGGCCGAGCTGTCGTTGCCGATCAGCGCCAACCAGGTGTTGCCCAAGGGTCCGCTGGATCTGCTGCAGCAGGCCTCGCGGGATCCGTTCGTCGGATTTGACCGGCAGGATGAGCCGGAGACGCCGCTGCCGGCGCGCTTCGGGTTTGTGGAAGTGCAGAAGGTGGGCGGTGGATCGCCGGTGCTGCGCTGCAAGCTGGATCGCCCCGTCGTTCTCCCGGCCGGCCGGCTCGACTGGCGGCCGGCGGAATTTCTTGTGACGGTGACAGTCGCGGGGATATTGGGCCGGCCCGTAAACACGGCCAGCTCCGACGTTGAGGAAGTCGATTTGTTCTTACGGGATTATCTTTCGGAAGTTCTTCATCTAGGGGAACGTCTGGATCCCGGCACGTATCGGGTGGTGGTGGGACCATGACAAGATTCTGGTGCCGGAAGAGCCGGCCTTCCGCCGCCGGCCCAGGTCGCTCCAGTCCGGGCCTGTAAAATGCGTAAAGATTACAGTTGACGGCAAAAAACCGGTTGTTCACGTTCAACATTTCTCTCCCTTGCTGGCCTAGCCTTGGTCTGCCCAGATAGCTCAGTCGGCAGAGCACGTCCTTGGTAAGGACGGGGTCGTCGGTTCAAATCCGATTCTGGGCTCCAAGTCAACGCCGGCGGCTTCTTCGAGGCCATACCGGAGGTCAATCTCATCTAACCCAAACGTCTCCACCCCATGGCTAAAGCAACATTCGAACGCACAAAACCGCACGTGAATGTCGGCACGATTGGCCACATCGATCACGGAAAAACAACCTTAACGGCGGCGATTCTGGCCGTTCAGGCGAAAAAAGGGCTGGCGGAAGTCAAAGCCTATGCGGAAATCGCCAAGGGCGGCACGGTGCGCGACGCCACCAAGACCGTCACCATCGCGGTGGCCCACGTGGAGTATCAGACGGAGAAGCGCCACTACGCCCACGTCGACTGCCCCGGACACGCCGACTTCGTCAAGAACATGATCACCGGCGCGGCCCAGATGGACGGGGCGATCCTCGTCGTCAGCGCGGCGGACGGCCCGATGCCGCAGACGCGCGAGCACATCCTGCTCGCCCGCCAGGTCGGCGTGCCGAAGCTGGTCGTGTTCCTCAACAAGGTCGATCTGCTCGAAGACAAGGAACTGCTCGATCTCGTCGAGATGGAGATCCGCGAGCTGATGACCAAATACCAGTTCGACGGCGACAAGGCGGTCGTCATCCGCGGCTCCGCCACCGCGGCGCTGGAGGGGAAACCCGAAGGGATCGCCGCCATCGAGGCCCTCCTGAAGGCGATCGACGCCGAGATTCCCGAGCCCATGCGCGAGATCGACAAGCCGTTCCTCATGTCGGTGGAGGACGTGTTCTCCATCACCGGTCGCGGCACCGTCGCGACGGGGCGCATCGAGCGCGGCCAGTGCAAGGTCGGTGACACCGTGGAGATCGTCGGCCTGCGCGACACCGCGACGACCGTCGTCACCGGGGTCGAGATGTTCCGCAAGATGCTGGACAAGGGGCAGGCGGGCGACAACGTCGGCGTGCTCCTGCGCGGCGTGGAAAAGGACGGCATCGAGCGCGGCCAGGTCGTGGCGGCGCCGAAGTCGATCACCCCGCACAAGAAGGCCAAGGCGGAGGTCTACGTGCTCAGCAAGGAGGAGGGCGGCCGGCACACGCCGTTCTTCAACGGCTATCGTCCGCAGTTCTACTTCCGCACCACTGACGTCACCGGCATCGTCCAGCTCCCGCAGGGCGTGGAGATGATCATGCCCGGGGACAACATCAACCTCACGATCGACCTGATCTCCGCCATCGCCATGGAGAAGACGCAGAAATTCGCGATCCGCGAGGGCGGTCGCACCATCGGCTCGGGCCGCATCACGGAGATCCTCGAATAACCTTCCACCCACCCTTTACGGCGTGCGCCGAGGCCTCGGGGAGGGAGCCTCGGCGGCGTCGTCTAAGAGAACCATCACGGAGGGCAGTAGCTCAATTGGTAGAGCAACGGTCTCCAAAACCGTCGGTTAG
>CAZAFS010000007.1:0-26702 GCA_964484165.1 uncultured Opitutaceae bacterium
TTTGGCCGGCGGTTGGGGATCGCCTATCAGATTTACGACGACCTCGCCGATTTCTATGGTGAGGAAAAGCGCATCGGGAAGACCCTGGGCACCGACCTAGCCGGCGGAAAAATCACCCTGCCGTTGCTGGTGTTGCTCGAGAAACTGCCGGCGGGCGGCCGGAACGAACTGCTCGACCAAATCCGCGAGGGCCGACCACCGCAATTCAGGCGGCTCCGGGCGCAGATGACCAAGCATGGTGTGGCGGCCGACGTGCTCCGCCAAATCCACCAGGAGCTCGCGGGGGCGGCGGCGATTCTCAACCCGTGGACGCGGCTGGAACCGGCCGTGTTGCTGGGGCGCCTGATCGGGCTGCTGCGCGGGCAGGTGGACGGCCTGCAGGCGGGCGCGGTATCCTAGTTTCCGGTTGCGCCGCCAACCGGTTGTGATTTCCTTTTCAGCCGTGGGCCTAACCAAAGCAATCAGCAAGACGCTGGTGGCGACTCCTGAACGTCGGCAGGAGGCGGATGCGGATTGCGATATCGTGAAGCAGGTTCAGGCGGGTGACGTCGCGGCGTTTGACCGACTCATCCTCAAATACCGGGAACGGGTCTACTCCATCATCTACAACCTTTGCGCCAACCGGGAGGATGCGGCCGACCTGGCCCAGGGCACGTTCATCAAGGCATTTCAGTCGATCAACCGGTTTCAGGGTCAGTCGTCCTTCTTCACCTGGCTTTATCGAATTGGCGTGAACGCCACTTTGACCCATTTGCGCAAGAACAGACTGCGCACGTTCTTCAGTTTTGAGCAGATGACGGAAGAGAACAAAACGTCAGAAGTGATAGATGCTTTGACAGATAAGACGGGTGCGGACCGGGAGCTTTTTGTAAAAGAGCTCCAGGAAAAATTGAACGAAGCGCTTCAGAAACTGTCTATCAATCATCGAATGGTGGTAACGTTGTTCGAGATCGACGGCCTGAGCCACAACGAGATAGCCGAGATCATGGGCTGCTCAGTGGGCACCGTGCGGTCGCGGCTTCATTATGCCAAACAGCTTCTGCAGGTCGAACTTCAATCCTATCTTCGCTAGTTGATCATGCCCGACCGTCAATCCAACCCGCCGTCCAAGGTCACGCTCGAGGACCTGTTGCGTCTCAAGCGGGCCGAACGGCCTGCTCCCGAGTTTTGGGCCGAGTTCGAACGGGAGCTCCGCCAGAAGCAACTGGCCGCGCTGGTGGCGAGGAAATCGTGGTGGGTCGGGCTGTCCGCCGCCTACGGGAGATTTGGCCGCCTGCGTCTGCCGCTGGGCGCCGCCGCGGTCGTGGCCCTGTCGTTTGTCTCCCTGCACTACTATTCTGTGCCGGAAAGCGATCCCGCCCTGGCCACGAATATTTACCCGTTGCGTCAGTCGGCGTCTCCGCTGCGCGCCGCGAAGCCGGCGCCCCCTGCCGCCGTCGCGAACGGTGGCCTGGCGGGAGAGTCGGCCTCCGCCGGCGCCGCGGTGGTGGCGGAAACGCCCCGCGTGCGGCCGCAAGAAGCCGCCGCCTCTGTTGCGGGGCCGGAGGATTTCGGAGAGAATCGTTCGAATCCCGCGGATCTGACGCCCTCGGCGCGCTCGATTGCGGTCAATCTGGCTGCGGTCGCCGTCACGGAGCCGGAGCTGGTTGACTCGGTGGCGCGGCCGTTCGGCTTTGAGGAGCGCGCGATGCCCGCGGCGCATGCGCGTCACACCGCCGAGATCCTGCCGACCGCGGCGGCCGTGACGGATCCGCGCCACGCCCGCCTGCTGGCCGCCCTGGGCTCGGCCGGAGTCTACGCGCCCGAACCGTCGGCCCCGGAACATGCGAAACGCAGCGTGCTGCGCTACCTCGCGGAGGAAGAACGGGACCGTTCCATGAACCGCCTCGAGGCCGGGAGCGACAAGCTGTCGATCAGATTCTAATCGCCGGATGCCGGCGGGATCCATCAGCCGCCGGAAAATTCACCCGCCCCGCACCGCCGTGTGCGGGGCTTTGCTTTTCCGGCGGCTTCAGCTAGGCTGGAAATAACCCACCCCGCTTATGCGCCTCGAACGTGATTCCATGGGGGAGATGCCGGTCCCCGACGACGCCCTGTACGGTGCCTCCACCCAGCGCGCCGTGCTCAATTTTCCCATCAGCGGCCGGCCCCTGCCCGCCGCTTTCATCCAGGGACTGGGTCTGGTCAAACTCGCCTGCGCCGTGGCCAACGAGGAGCTCGGTCTCCTCAGCGCCGAGAAGAGCCGCCTCATCCGGCAGGTGGCGCAGGAAGTGATCGACGGCCACCTGCTGGCCCATTTCCCCATCGATGTGTTCCAGACCGGCTCCGCCACCTCGTCGAACATGAACATCAACGAGGTCATCGCCAACCGCGCGAGCCAGCTGGCCGGCCAGCCCATCGGCTCCAAAAAGCCGCTGCACCCCAACGACGACGTCAATCTCGGCCAGTCGTCGAACGATGTCATTCCCACCACCCTTCATGTCAGCGTGGCGGTGGCGCTGAAGGAGCAGCTGGTGCCGGCGCTGGAGGAACTGGCGGCGGCCCTGGCCGCCAAGGCGGAGGAATTCCACGCCATCGTCAAGATCGGCCGCACGCATCTGATGGATGCGACGCCGTTGACCCTGGGGCAGGAGTTCTCCGGCTACGCGGCCCAGGTGGGCAAGAGCGTGGCGCGGGCGCGAAAGGCCCAGGCCGCCTTGGAGGAGCTGGCGATCGGCGGCACCGCGGTGGGCACGGGGATCAACTGCCACGCGGAGTTTCCCGGGCGGGTCTGCCGCGTGCTGGCGGAACGCACGGGTATTCCGTTTCGCGAGGCGGCCAATCACTTTGAGGCGCAGGGCGGCCGCGACGACTGCGTCGAAGTGGCCGGCCAGCTGACCGCGATCGCGGCGAGCCTGACCAAGGTGGCCAATGACATCCGGCTCCTGGGCTCCGGCCCGCGCGCCGGTCTCGCGGAAATCCGCCTGCCGGCGACGCAGCCCGGCTCCTCCATCATGCCCGGCAAGGTCAATCCGGTCATGAGCGAGATGCTGGTGCAGGTGGGCATCTACACGATGGGGCTGGCCAACATGGTCGCACTGTGCGGACGGGACGGGCATTTCGAGCTCAACGTGACGATGCCGCTCATGGCGCACGCCCTGCATGAATCGATTCACTGCCTCGCAAACGGCTGCCGGGTCTTCGCCGGCCAGTGTGTGACGGGGCTGGAGGCGGATCCGGCCCGCTGCCGGGAACTGGTGGACCGCTCGCTGATGCTGGTTACCGCGCTCAATCCCCACATTGGTTACGACGCGGCCGCCTCCGTGGCCAAGGAGGCGTTGGCGAAAAACAAGACGCTTCGCGAGGTCGTGCTCGGGCGCGGGCTCATGGACGCCGCCGCGCTCGACCGCGCCCTGGATCCGGAATCCATGACCCACCCGGGCGGCAGCGTGCCGGGCGCGGGCGGCGGGTGAGCCCGGATGCCCTTTGGCCACCGGAATCTTGATCCCGGTACTTTTCCGCGGTAACCGAAGGCTGGGGCGGGGGGAGGAAACTCCGGCCGAACGCATCCTCCGCCGGCCCAATTCATTTCAGCGATGGGGGTATTTCACCAACAACTCACCGTAGCCACCCGCGGACCGGGGACCTACGAAATCACAAACCAATGCGAGGCGGTCCTGCGCCGGAGCGGCCTGCGCGACGGCGTGCTCACGGTCTTCTGCCGTCACACGAGCTGCAGCCTCGTCCTCATGGAGAACGCCGACCCGACGGCGCGGCGCGATCTTGAGGCGTGGCTGAACCGGCTGGTGCCCGAGGACGATCCGCGCTTCGAACACACCCTCGAAGGCGGCGACGACATGCCCTCGCACATCAAGATGGCCCTGACGCGCTCCAGCGAAAGCATTCCGTTTGCCGAGGGCCGCTTTTTGCTGGGCACGTGGCAAGGCGTGTTTCTTTGGGAACACCGCCGGGCGCCACATACCCGGAGCTTGGCTGTGACGGTGATAGGCGAATGAATCGCCAGCGGGCGAAGGCTTAAGCCGGAGGCATGCAGACAGATGTAGGGCTGCCGCTTGTCGGCAAGCCGTTTTTCGAGCGAAGCGGCCCGGCGACGAGCGCCGGCCCTACAGGCACCATTCGGTGCGAATCGCTTCATAGGCAGATCGGGGTTCAATTGCATCGTTCCGGCCAAAGCGGGCGGAAGTCCGGTTGGAGATCGCGGTGCGCTTGCGAGTGTTGCCAAATCCTCGCTTTCGCCAGCGGTCATCCTGAGCGTAGCGACCTGTCCTGCGAAGCCTTGGCGAAGCAGGAAGGATCCAGTGAGATTCCGCCGCGAGCCTCGACAGTGTTCCACTGGATTCTTCACGTCGTCCAGAATGACAAGCCCGGTTTGAAAACTACGGCCTGGACCCGCTTCCCCGGAGGGGCACCAGCCGGGCTTCACGCCCGGTGCGGTCACAGCAGCTTCATCTTGGGCAGGTCCTGCACATCCACCAAGCCGACCGGGCGGCCCTTGGCATCGATCACGATGAGGTCGTCGATCTTGAACCGATCAAAAATCCGCAGGGCGTCGACCGCCAGCGCGTCGGCCGGCACGGTCTTGGGTGTGCGGGTCATGAAGCGCTTGACGGGCTGGGAGAGAAAATCGGGACTGCTCAGGATGTGCCGGCGAAAGTCGCCGTCGGTGAGGATGCCGGTGAGCTTGCCGGAGCGTTTGTCGACCAGGGCGATGCAGCCCGCCTTGGCCTTGGTCATGCCCAGGATCGCGTCCTGTACCGTGTTTTGTTCGGGCATCAGGGGCAGCCGGTCGCCGGTGCGCATGATGTCGGTCACCTTGATGAGCAGGGCGGTGCCGAGATTGCCGGCGGGATGAAGCCGGGCGAAATCGTCGCGGGTGAAGCCGCGGCGTTCCAGCAGCACCATGGCGAGGGCGTCGCCGAGAGCCAGGGCCGCGGTGGTGCTCGCGGTGGGCGCGAGCCGCAGCGGGCAGGCTTCGCGCGGCACGCGGTAGAGCAGGCGCAGGTCGGCGTCCCGGGCAAACTCGGACTCGGGGTTGCTGGTCAGGGCGACCGTGGTGATCTCAAAGCGTTTGAGCATGGCCAGCAGCCGGAGCATCTCCGCGCTCTGGCCGCTGTTGCTGAGGAGCACGGCAAGATCGCCCGCCGCGCACAGGCCGAGGTCCCCGTGCAACGCCTGGGTGGCGTCGAGAAAGCACGAGATCACGCCCGTGCTGTTGAAGGTGCCGGCCAGCTTTTGCGCGATGTGCGCCGACTTGCCGACGCCGCTGAAGATGAGCTTGCGGCCGGCCCGCACGGCCGCCTCCACCGCCGTCACGACCGCCACGAACGACGCATCCAGCGATTCCGCCGTCGCCTGGAGTGCCTCCATCTCGATCCGGATGCACTCGCGCCCGCGGGACAGGACGGCATGGGGGTCGTGAGTCATTTAGGATTTGTGTTGGAAAAGCGCGTGGGTGAACTTAGCCGGCAAATTCGCGCGTTCAATCCCTTTCCCGTGGCACCATGCGGCGACTGTCCCGTACCCTGAACCTGGCCGCCGGGCTGCTGTTGCTGCTCGCGTTGCTGGGCGCGGGCTGCGAACGCTCCGATCGCCTGTCCCTGGGTGCCGAGACCAGCAATCCGCAGTACCGCCGTGGCCAGCAGTTCCTCAAGCAGGGCCGCATTCAGGAGGCGCTGGGCGCGTTTCTCAAGGTCATCGACGAACGCGGCGACGATGCACCCGAGTCGCACCTCGAGGCCGGGCTGATCTATCAGCAGCACCCGTTCAAGGACCCCATCTCCGCGATCTACCATTTTAACAAGTACCTCGAGGTGCTGCCCAACTCCCGCCAGGCCGATCTGGTGCGGCAGCGCATCGACGCCGCGAAGCGCGATTTCGCCCGGACGTTGCCCGGCCAGCCGTTGGAAAGCCAGACGGAGCGATTCGAACTGATGGAGAAGATCGACCAGTTGCAGCAAGAGAACCAGCAGCTCAAGGATGAGCTCGTCACGCTGCGGCAGGGCGGGGGCGCGGCTCTGCCCAGCCGGGCTCCGGTCAGTGCGGTTCCGGCCGGCGCCGCCTCCGCGCCGGTGACCCTGCGCATCGCGCCGTTCAATCCCTCGCCCGCCGGCCCGGCAGGAGTGACGGTGCGGCCGGTGCCGCCGGCGCGGCAACCCGCGGCTCCGCCCGCCGCCGCGCCGCCTCCCGGAATCGGCCGCAAACACGTGGTGGCCCAGGGCGACACCCTCTACAAGATCGCGCAACGCTACTACGGCAACGGGGCCAAGTGGCCGGAGATTCTCGAGGCCAACCGGGATCAGTTGAAGAACGAGAACGCCGTGCGGCCCGGCATGGAGCTGCGCATTCCCTGAGCGTCGCCGCCGCGCGCTCGGACGGAATCATGCAGTGGAATCATGATCTTGCTCGCAAGCGCTCAAAACGTTCGGTGACCGATGGGGGCGCCTGCGTGCCCGCGCCGCTGCGGCGGGGCTGCAGGCGATTTCTCTTTCCTTATCGCGAGCAAGCTCGCTCCTACCACTGAATGACTCCGTTTCAGGCCGAGTATTCCGCCCAGGTCGTGCTCGTTTCGGTCACCCGGACGCGTTCAAGCCGCACGACGCGCGGCAACGCGGTGCCGGCGAGTTGACGCCGCAATTCCTCGAAAATGGTCTTGGCCATGATCTCGGTGGTCGGGTCGGTGTCGGCAAAAGGAATCACCCGCTCGCCATAGGCCCGGTGGTAGAACTCAAAATTGGGATCAGCGGTGTTGAGGCACAGCGCGTGGTCCCATTTTTCGAGAAAGGTGGCGAGGGCCGACTTCACCATCTGGAAGTCGCACACCATGTCGTGCGCGTCCAGCTGGTCGGCGGCCAGCACGACCTCCACCGTGCGGCTGTGGCCGTGCGGATAGCGGCATTTGTCGGGATGCTTCGACAGGAGATGGCCGCTTTCGATTTCGAAGGACTTGCTGATGCGAAAGGGCATGGTAATGGGAATAGCCGCAAAAAGGCGCCCAAAGCGCAAGCACGGGACGGCCTCAGCCGGGGTCATGCCGTTGTAGGAGCGAGCTTCGGCCTTCGCATGAAGCTTCGGCCGACAGGCGCTCGCGACCTGTCCTCCGTAGCCTTGGCGAAGGAGGATGGCGGAGGAAATATCGCCTGCAAGCAGGCTCCTACACCGTGCGCGAAAAGCGCCGCGGCCCCTTCTCGAGATAAGCGTCGAAGCGCATGGCGATGATGCGGATCAGCAGCGCGCCGACGCTGGTGATCGCGAACCCCTCGGCGCTGCGCTGGAGCAGGCCGTCGGCCTCGAGATCGGCCAGCGATTCGATCTCGCGGGCGAAATGGGTCCGGAAATCGACCCTGAGGCGCCGCGAAAGATTGGCGTAGTTGATGCGCCGGTCGCACATGATGCGCATGATGACCTGCCGGCGGAGGCGGTCTTCATCGCTGAGAAGGAGGCCGCGTTCCAGCGGCAGGCGCCCGGCGTCGAGCGCGGCGTAGTAGTCGGGGAGCTCCTTGAAATTCTGCCGATAGGAATCCGCGGTCTGCGAGATCGACGACATGCCGAAGCCGTAGATCGAGGCGCCGGCATGGGTGCTGTAACCCTGAAAGTTGCGCTGGAGCGTGCCTTCGCGCTGGGCCACGGCGAGTTCGTCGTCGGCCCGCGCAAAATGATCCATGCCGATGTAGACCATGCCGGCGGCCGTGAGCTGGCGCACGCCGGTGGCGAGCATCTTCAGTTTTTCCTCGGTGGAGGGGAGGCTGGCCTGTTTTTCGAAGATGCGCTGGGAGGGCTTGATCCACGGCACGTGCGCGTAACTGAACACCGCCAGGCGGTCGGGCTGCAGCGTGAGCACTTCGTCGATGGTGCGGGAAAACGAATCGGCGGTCTGGTGGGGCAGGCCATAGATCAAATCGACGCTGATCGAGCGATACCCCTCCTCCCGCATCCAGGCGAAGGCCTGCCGGGTGACCTCCATCGGCTGGACCCGGTGGACGGCCAGTTGCACCTCCGGATTGGTGTCCTGCACGCCCAGCGACGCGCGGTTGCAGCCGAGCTCGCGGAACGCCCGCACGTGGTCGCGGGTGATGCGGCGGGGGTCGACCTCGACGCTGTTCTCCGAGTCCTCGGCGAACTTGAACCGCGCATGGATGGCGGCGCCCAGGCGCCGGATCACGGCGGGCGGCAGGAAGGTCGGGGTGCCGCCGCCGAAATGCATCTGCTCGACCCGGCGCGCCGGATCCACCAGCGGCTGCAGCAGCGCCAGTTCTTTCTCGAGGTGATCAAGGTAGTCGGAGGCGGCGTCGCGCCGGAGCGTGATGACGGTGGTGCAGCCGCAGAACCAGCACAGGGTTTCGCAGAAGGGAAGGTGGAAATAGAGCGAGAGCGGCCGCGCCGCGTCGCGGTTGTCCCGGCGAATCGCCTCCACGAGCGCCTCAGGCGGCGTCGCCTCCGTGAACTGCGGCGCGGTCGGATAGGAGGTGTAGCGCGGTCCCGGCACGTTGTATTTGCGCACGAGGCCGAGATCGAACTCGGCGGCGGGCAGGGTTCCGGGAATGGAAAGGGGCGCAACCATGGATCAAGTTGGGCGGACGCTGGCTCGTGTCTTCAGACCGCCTGTCATCGCGAGGCGCGCGAAGCGCGCCGTGGCGATCCAGCTGGATTACGTCGTCGTCTCGCGGAGCGAGACTTCTCGCAATGACGGTTTGAAGGCACGCCTTAAGATGAACGACTGGATTTGATTTTGCGAGGGCGGCGTGCCTTTTGCCGCTCCGGCTTCGTTCGCGTCAGGAAGTCCTTGTCCCTCGGGCCTTGAAGAAGGTGTAATTGAACACGCCGTCCGGGCCGGCGGTGCGCAGGAGATCCGCGATGGCTCGGTGCCAGTCGTCCGGAGCCATCAGACCCCGGCGCAGGACCTCATGTTCGACGCCCGCCACCATGGCCGTGAACGTGTTGCGGGTGAAGCCCTCGACCATCTCCGGGCGGGAGGCGTCGGCGTAAACCGCCCGCGGCGACACCCGCACGTCATCGAAGCCCGCCGCGGTGAGCAGCGGATAAAGCCGCCGCCCGATCAGCGCATCGCCGCCGCCCTCCTTTTGCAGGTCGATGAGACACTGAATCGCCTTCCGGGCGGATCCGCTGTCCGGATGGAAATGCGCCGAGCCGTGGTCACCCTCGATGACGGTGATGGTTCCACCCGGCCGCAGGACGCGCTTCAGTTCCGCCAGGGCGGCCGGCGGATCGGCCAGGTGTTCCAGGACAAAGCAGACGAAAACCACGTCGAACGTCGCATCCGGAAAGGGGAGGCGCAGGATGTCGGCGATTTCGAATCGGACGTTGGCGAGGTCGGCCGCCGCCGCCGCCCGCCGGGCCAGCTCGAGCGATTCGGGCGAACAGTCCACAGACACCAGACGCGCCTTCGGGTTGTTCCGGGCCAGGATTACGGTTTGGGCGCCGGTGCCACAGCCGGCCTCCAAAATCAGGGAGCCGGGCGGATGGATTTCATCGTGGTGCAACAGTTCGGACAGGGTCTGCGCTTGGTCCGCAAGGCGCACGGATTCCCGCGGCGAATAGCCGTGGACATAGGGGAGGGAAGGCATGGCGAATCTGCGACTCTGTGCCAAATCCGCGGGTTCCCTTCAACCCGGATCGGCTCCCGCCGCGACGCCGAACCCGCGGTTCGGTGCGCTCAGGGGGCCGCCGGGCCTGGGCGCCGTCCGGCCCGGATCATGTCCAGAATTTGCCGCGCCGCAGCGTCGTTCGGACGCAGACGCAGGACCTCTTCATATTGGGCAATGGCGTCCTCGGTCCGCCCGGACTGCAGCAGGGCGCTGCCGAGATTGAAATGCGCTTCGACCGATTCCGGGTTGAGCCGCAGCGCCGCATGCAACTCCGCGATGGCGTCGGGCAGCCGCCCGCTCTGCGCTAGTGCCATCGCGAGGTTCGTGTGCGCCTCCATCAAATCCGGCTGCCGCCGCAAGGCTTCGATGTACTGCTCGATCGCCTCTGGCAGGCGTCCGGCGCGCATCAGGGCCACGCCGAGGTTGAAATGCGCCCGGATGTAATCCGGACGAAGGCGCAAGGCTTCGTTGAGGTGGGCCAGTCCCTCCGCCGTCCGTCCGCTCCGGCACAGGAGCACGCCGAGGTTGTTGTGCGCCTGGGCCAGGTCCGGCTGGAGCCGCAGGACCTCCTCGTACTGTTCCATCGCCTCCGCGGTGCGGCCGAGCCGGCCCAGCAGGTCGCCGAGATTGTAATGGGCCGGGCCGAAGTCCGGCTTGAGGCGCACCGCGGCCTCGTAGTGCCGGAGGGCGTCGGCCGTCTGTCCGGTCTGATCCAGCGCCCCGCCGAGGTTGTATTCGGCGTCGGCATAATCCGGCCGGAGGCGCAGCGCCTCCTCGTAGTGGCGGATGGCATCGGCGGCTCTCCCGGCTTGCAGCAGCGCGTTGCCCAGGTTGCTGTGCGCCACGTAGAAATCCGGCCGGAGGCGCAAGGCGGCTTCAAACTGCTCGATCGCCTCGGCGGTCCGACCGGCGTGGCCCAGCGTGACACCCAGGTTGTCGCGCAACTCGGCATTGCCCGGCGCCAGGCGCAGCGCCGCCTCGAACTGCTGGATGGCCTCCGGGATCCGCCCGGCGTGATCCAGCGCGAAGGCCAGGCTGTTCCGCGCCCGCGAGCTGCCCGGTCGTTTCGCCACCGTGTCGCTCCAGATGGCCACGTCACTCCGGTAGTCGGCGTTGCGCCGCGCGGTGAGCAGACCCAGCCCGAGCGCCAGCGCGGCGAGTACCGGCCAGCAGCGGCGCCCGATCGCGGCGTACAGGCCCAGCACGGCGGGCGCGATCACGGCCGCCACCGGCAGGTACATCCGGTGCTCGACAATCATCTGGATCGTGCCGGGGACCACGCTGGTGACGGCCAGGATGCCGAAGAACCACGCGCCCGAAAAACCCGCGGCCGGCGCGCGCCACAGCGCCCATACCGCGACTGCCACCAGCGGGATGACGACCAAGGCATAGCCCGCCACCTCGCCGGCGCCGTGCACCCAGAAGGTACCGTATTCGAAGATCTGCGGATGCGGCCAGGCGGCGAGCCCCAGATAACGGGCGACGGCCTCGAATTGGGTCAGCCAGTACGCCGAGGGCGCCACCCCCACGTCGAAGCCGGAGGCGCCGCCGCGATTCCAGCCGGTGCTGGCGACCAGTCCGAGGAGCGGCAGCCACGTCGCGGCGAGACACAAATGGAGCGTCCGCCGGCGGTGCCAGGCCTCGCGGAAGGTGCCGGCCACGAATGTCCGGTCGTACAGCAGCACCAGGAGCGGCGCCGTGACCATCACCTCCTTGGTGGCCATGCCCAGCAGGCAGGCCACCACGGTCACGACCTGCCAGCGCCACGGCCGCGGCGACGCCACCGTGCGGATGAACCCATACAGGGTCAGCAGGTAGAACAGCCCCATCAGAGACTCGACCCGCTGGATGATGTACGTCACTGCCTCGGTTTGCAGCGGATGCAGCGTCCAAAGCAACGCGATTGCCAGCGCCAGCGGCCGCGCGTCGCGGCCGAAACGCACCGCCAGGACCGGCTGCCGCAGCGTGCGGCGCACGACGCCGTACAGCGTCAGGCCGGCGAGCACGTGGATGAGCAGGTTGAGGGCGTGATAGCTCCAGACACTGGTGCCGCTCAGAGCGTAGTTGAGGGCCAGGGTAAAGTTGGCGACCGGCCGGCCGGCGACGGCGCTGACTTGTGACTGCGGCCAGATGGCGTTCCACAGCGGCCACAGCCGGCGGATGCCGGCGTTATTAAGGATCGCCGGCTCGTCATCGAAGAGGAACGGCACGCGGAACGTGTGGAGATACGCCAGCAGCGCCGCCGCGGCGATCACGCCAGCTGCTGCGGCGGATTTCGCCCGGTCTGATAGTGAGGGCGAATCGCTCGTGGCGGCGGGCGGGCTCATGGTTGGGCGACTTCCATGGGGTTGTCTCCGGGCTGGGTCGGGCGGTGGCGGATGGTTCCCGACCGGAATCCGAGCGCAGTCTTTCTGACCCGCAGCCCCGCGACAATCGATCCCAAAGAAGCCTTCGGCGGGGCGACCTGGCTGCATTGACCCGTCCCGTCTGGCGCGCAGGTTCGCGCGGCCGATGACCGCGGGCGTCGGCGAAGGAATGGGTGCAACGACGGGCCGCGTGGTCCAGCCGGCGTACGGCCGGCCCGCCAGCCGGAGGCTCGGCGAGGGCTGGCGGAGAGGGAGGAACTGGCTCGCTGCGCTCAGGGCTGCGCCCCAACGCTCAAAGAAAATGACGGCGGAGGAATGTCTTTCCTGAGCCACTTTTCAGGTAGCGTTCAAAGGCGATAGCCTTTCTTTCATCCGCAAACCCGGAATAACAGACGAGATGCCATGGCCGATACCGTTCCGTGTGCGCGGATTTGCCTGAATTGTGTTCGCAGATCCTCGCCTTGAGATCGCCCGTCTGGCCAACGTAGTGCCGGCTCCGGTCGTGCACGCTTTCGATCAGATAAACGTAGTGCATAGGGGGACGCCTATGCTGAGGGTAATGCCCGCCTTCGCCAAGCCTACGGCGCGCAGCCTTCGCCTTCGGTTCTGCCCGGAGTGACCAGGCCCGCGACGGTCGTAGTCGGCTAATAGCTGGCCTGCCAGCCGTAGGCCCGGCGAAGGCTGGCGGAGAGGGAGGGATTCGAACCCTCGGTACGGTTACCCGTACACATGATTTCCAATCATGCACATTAGACCACTCTGTCACCTCTCCGGCAACCGCCCGGCGCGCCAGAGGACGTTCCGGTCGTGTGGCTAAGGGGGCAAATAGAGCTTCAAGCCGCGGGGAGGGTCAAGGGCGAATCCGGCGCGTGTTCCGCGGCCGCAAATCCAAAAGCGACTTGCGCGACCCAAGGCGGCTGGTAGCTTGCCGTGTTCCTTTGTCGAACCCTCCATGGTTTCCGCGAACGCCCAACTGACCTATAACAGCAAGATCGAGGGTGACGTCGTCGTCTCCCAACTCGACGCGGTCATCAACTGGATCCGGACCAACTCCATGTGGCCGATGCCCATGGGCCTGGCCTGCTGTGCGATCGAACTCATGGCCGTGGCGGCGGCGCGGTTCGACATCGCGCGCTTTGGCGCCGAGGTCATGCGGTTTTCGCCCCGGCAGGCGGACTGCATGATCGTGGCCGGCACCGTCACCTACAAGATGGCCCCGCAGGTCCGCCGCATCTACGACCAGATGGCGGCGCCGAAATGGGTCATCGCCATGGGCGCGTGCGCCAGCACGGGCGGCATGTACCGCAGCTACGCGGTCCTGCAGGGGGTGGACCGGATCGTGCCCGTGGATGTCTATGTGAGCGGCTGTCCGCCGCGGCCGGAGGCCTTGCTCGACGCTCTCATCAAATTGCAGGCCAAAGTCCGCCGCGAGCCGGCGGCCCGCCAGCTTTTCCGCGCCTGAGCCGCCCAGCAGGCCCCGCCGATGACCGCCACCGCCGACGCCGCCATGCTCCTGAGGGAGAAATTCCCGCAGGTCACGGAGCGCGCGAGTTGCGACTGGCCGGCGTTCGATGTTCCGGCCGGCCAGGCACTGGCGGTGCTGGCGACCCTGCGCGACGCCGGCGGCTTCGACATGCTGGTGGACGTGACGGCGATCGACTGGGGCGCCGGCGCTTCGCCGCGGTTCACCGTGGTCTGGCATTTGCTTTCAACCGCGCGGCCCACCTACGTGCGTCTCGCCGCGGCCTGCACCGAAGACACCCATCCGGCCATGCCCAGCGCCACGGGTCTGTGGCCCGCCGCCAACTGGCACGAACGCGAAGTCTACGACATGTTCGGCATTACCTTCCCCGGCCACCCCGATCTGCGCCGGATTCTGATGTGGGACGGCTACCCCTATTTTCCGCTGCGCAAGGAATTCCCGCTCGCCGGCTTCGAGACTGAACTCCCCGATGCGGAGGTGGCGGAGGAGACTGCCGCCAAGGTGAAACCGGCGCCCATGATGGGCGGGCCGTTTGTCGCCGGCGCGGGCCACACCTTGGATGAGGCCGAGCCCCGGGCCAAGGACCAGAGCTGGACCGAGCGGCAGGAGAAGCCCGAGTAACCGCCCATGGCGACCGAATACACTTTTCCGGACAATGCCGCCAAGATGGCCGCCGCCGCGGCTCCGCCGGAGTTTCAGCCGGAGAAGATGACGATCAACATGGGCCCCTCGCACCCGTCGACGCACGGCGTGCTGCGCCTGCAGCTGGAACTGGACGGCGAGGTCGTCACGCGGGCCGATCCGGTCGTCGGCTACCTGCACCGCGGCGACGAGAAAATCGCGGAGAACATGACGTACAACCAGTTCGTGCCCTACACGGACCGGTTGGATTACCTGGCGCCGCTCGCCAACAACGTGGCCTACGCCATCGCGGTCGAACGCCTCGCCCGGCTCGAGGTGCCGCCGCGCTGCCAGGCGATCCGCGTCATCATTTCCGAGCTGGCTCGCATTTCCTCGCACCTCATGGGCCTCGGCGCCTTCGGCATCGACCTGGGCGCCTGGACGGTCTTTCTCTACACGTTCACCGAGCGGGAGAAACTCTACCGGCTCTTTGAGGACCTGACCGGCGCGCGCTTCACCACCAGCTACACCCGCATCGGGGGCCTGGCGCGCGACATTCCCGACGGCTGGCTGGACCGGGTGGGCGCATTCTGCGACCAGTTCCTGCCCATCCTCGAGGAGACGCTGGCCCTCCTCACCCGCAACAAGATCTTCCTCGACCGCACGGTCGGCATCGGCGTGATCGCCCGGGACGATGCGATCGCCTACGGCCTCACCGGGCCCAACCTGCGCGGCTGCGGCGTGCCGCTCGATCTGCGCAAGGACCGGCCGTACAGCGGCTATGAGCAGTACGAATTCGACGTGCCCGTCGGCACCAAGGGCGACTGCTATGACCGCTATCTTTGCCGCGGCGAGGAGATGCGCCAGTCGGTGCGCATCATCCGGCAGGTGATCAAGCGCTTCCCGGCGGGCGACTGGTTCGTGAGGGACGCCCGCAGGATCTTCGCCCCGCCGAAGGAGAAGATTCTCACGAGCATGGAGGAGCTCATCCAGAACTTCATGCTGGTGACCGAAGGCCCGCAGATGCCGCCGGGCGAGGTTTACTTCGAGGCGGAGAATCCGAAGGGCGCGCTCGGCTTCTACATCGTCTCCAAGGGCGGCGGCGTGCCGTGGCGCCTGAAGATCCGCAGCCCGTCGTTCTGCAATCTCAGCATCCTGCCGAAGGTCTGCGTCGGCGCCATGATCGCCGACATCGTCTCCATCCTCGGCTCGTTCGACTTCGTGATGGGCGAATGCGACCGATGAAACCGGCACCCTCCGCCCCGTTTGCCCCGTGAACCTCCGGCCCGCCACGCTCCAGAAGATCGACGAGGTGATCACGCATTATCCGGTGAAGCGGAGTGCGGCGCTGCCGCTGCTGCACCTGGTGCAGGAGGAGCAGGGTCATATCTCGCCCGCGGCCATCGAGTGGATCGCCCGGAAACTCGAACT
Source organism: uncultured Opitutaceae bacterium (assembly GCA_964484165.1). Taxonomy (GTDB): domain Bacteria; phylum Verrucomicrobiota; class Verrucomicrobiia; order Opitutales; family Opitutaceae; genus Fen-1467. The sequence goes on from CAZAFS010000007.1 coordinate 15,504, forward strand.
GCAGCCGATCAACATCTACGAGCTGGTCACCTTTTACCCGATGTTCCGGCAGCAGCCGATCGGCCGCCGTCACATCCGGATCTGCCGCACGCTGTCCTGCGCGATGGCCGGCGGTTTCAAGATCGGCGAGGAATTTCAGAAGCAGTTCGACTGCCGTCCCGGCGAAACCTCCCGCGACGGCGAGGTGACCATTGAATTCGTCGAATGCCTCGCCAGCTGCGGCACCGGCCCGGTGGTGATGATCGACGAGGATCTCCACGAGAAGGTGGACCTCGCGCGGGCGCGCGACCTGGCGGCCCAAATCAAACAACAGGCGGCGGCCCGCGGCCCGGCCTGACAGCACCCCACCATGGACGACCGCCCGGCCATCGATCTGCTCTTTACCTACGGCACGCTCCGCCGGGCCGCCGGCCACGCCGCGCACCGGCTGCTGGCCGACAGCACGGAGCTCGTCGGCCACGGCTTCGTCCGCGGCCGGCTGTACCAGGCGGGCGATTTTCCGGTGCTGGTGACCGACCCGCAGGGCGTGGAGGTGACGGGCGAGGTCTACCGCGTGTTCGGTCCGCCGAACGTCTTTGCCCGCCTCGACCAATACGAGGGCTTCGATCCGGCTTCGCCGGACACGAGCGAATTCCGCCGGGACTTCGTGCTGGTGACGATGAACGACGGGCGCACCGTGACAGCCTGGGCCTACGTCTACCAGCGTCCCCTCTTCGACCTGCACCCGATCCCGCACGGCGATTACGCGAAATTCCTCCGCGAGGACTCCGGCCCCCCCCGGACCTGACGCCGCCCGCTTCCACCCTGTTTTCCCATCATGCCGCATCCCGCCGAACGCCGCCTCGTCTTCCGGCACATCGATGAGCCTGGCTATACGCCGGACATCCAATGCTATCTCCGGCACGGGGGCTACGAGGTGCTGAAGCAAGCGGTCCAGCGCAAACCGGAGGAGCTGATCGACGAGGTGAAGAAATCCGGCCTGCGCGGGCGCGGCGGCGCCGGCTTCCCCTGCGGCGTCAAATGGACGCTGGTCGACCGCAAGAGCGGCAAGCCGGTCTACCTCATCGTCAACGCCGACGAGTCCGAACCCGGCACGTTCAAGGATCGCTACATCGTCCACCAGGATCCGCACCAGCTCATCGAGGGCATCATGATCGCCTGCTGGGCCAACCAGGTGAAGCAGGCCTACATCTACATCCGCGGCGAGTTTCCCCACGGCGCGCGCATCCTTGAGCGGGCCATCGCCGAAGCCCGGGCCCATCAGTTTGCCGGTCCGAACCTCCTTGGCACCGGCTATGCCTGCGAAATCTACGTGCACCGCGGCGCCGGCGCCTACATCTGCGGCGAGGAGACCGGCCTCATCGAGTCGCTCGAGGGCAAGCGACCCTATCCGCGCATCAAGCCGCCGTATTTTCCGGCCGTGCTCGGCCTCTACCAGTGCCCGACCATCGTCAACAACGTCGAGACCCTCTGCCATGTGCGGCACGTGGCCGAAATGGGCGGCGAGGCCTATGCGAAGCTCGGCACCCCCAACAACACCGGCACGCGCCTGCTCTGCGTGAGCGGCCACGTGCAGCGGCCGGGCTATTACGAGGTCGAATGCGGCAAGCTCACGCTGGGGCAGCTCCTGAACGATGTTTGCGGCGGGCCGCGGCCCGGGCGGACGTTCAAGGCCGTGATTCCCGGCGGCTCCTCGGCGAAAATCCTCCGCTTCGGCGAGCGATTCAAATTCAAGCGGCGCGACGGCTCGGCCGTGGACTGGGGCGTGGAGGACATCCCGATGGACTTCGATTCGCTGGCCGCCTGCGGCTCGATGGGCGGCTCCGGCGGCGTCATCGTCATGGATGACTCGACCGACATGGTGGCGGCGCTGGCGAACATCAACGCCTTCTACGCCCACGAGAGCTGCGGCCAGTGCACCCCCTGCCGCGAGGGTTCGCTGTGGATGAAAAAGATCACCGCCCGCATGGTCGGCGGCGGCGCCCGGCCGCAGGACGGTGAGCTGCTCAAGAGCGTGGCCGATCAGATCGCGGGCCGCACCATCTGCCCGTTCGGCGAGGCCTGCGCGTGGCCCACGCAGAGCTTCGTCCAGAAGTTCGGCGAGGAGTTCAGGGGTTACGCCGGGGCGAAAGAGCCGCCCGCCACCGCCGTAGCCCTGATTCAGCCTTCACCCACGACTTCACCCTGAACCTCACGAATGAACCCAACTCTCTCCGGTTCTGGATTAGCGACCATTAGGGTCCATTAGTGGTTTCAAAAAGACGCCGCAATGATCGCCCCGCCCAAACCCGACCTGGTGACCGTTAACATTGACGACCGGGAGATCGCCGTGCCCAAAGGCACGAACATGATCGAGGCGGCGCGGTTGCTCGGGATCGAAGTGCCCCATTTTTGCTACCACCCGAAACTGACCGTCGCCGGCAACTGCCGGATGTGCCTGGTCGAGATGGGAGTGCCGGCGCTGGACCCGACGACGAAACAGCCGATCGTGGACCCGGCGACGGGCCGGCCAAAAATCAACTGGGTGCCGAAACCCACCATCGCGTGCTTCACCAACGCCACGCCCGGCCTGCACATCCGCACCACCACGCCGCTGGTGCAGGAGTGCCGCGAGGGTGTGATGGAATTCCTCCTCATCAACCACCCGCTTGACTGCCCGATCTGCGACCAAGCCGGCGAATGCAAACTGCAGGAGCAGGCCACGGGCTATGGCCGCGGCTATTCCCGGTTCGTCGAGCGGAAGAACGTCAAACCCAAGCGCACCCTGCTCGGCCCGCGCGTCATGCTCGACGACGAGCGCTGCATCCTCTGCTCCCGCTGCGTCCGGTTCTGTCAGGAGGTCGCCAAGGACGACGTGCTCGGGTTTGTCGACCGCGGCAGCTACAGCACGCTCACGTGCTACCCGGGGCGGAAGCTGGAGAACAACTATTCGCTCAATACCGTCGACATCTGTCCGGTCGGCGCGCTGACCAGCACCGACTTCCGCTTCAAGATGCGCGTCTGGTTCCTCAAGACCACGCCCGGCATCTGCGCCGAGTCGTCCGTGGGCGTGAACACCGAGGTGTGGAGCCGCGAGGGCGTCATTTATCGCATCACCCCGCGCCGCAATGACGAGGTGAACGACACCTGGATGGCGGACAGCGGCCGGCTGCTCTACCAGCAGGTGGCCAGCGACGACCGCCTGAAAGACGCCACGATGGGCGGCGCCGCGGCTTCGTCCGCCGCGGCGGTGGCCCAAGCCGGGGCCCTGCTCAAGGCGGGCGGCGTGGCGATCGTCGGTTCCGGCCGCAGCTCGGTCGAAGAGCAGTTCCTGACAAAAAAACTGGCGGAGGCGCTGCAGGCGCCGGCCTGGCTGGTCAGCCGGGTGGGGCAGGGGGACGGCTTGTTGATTTCCGCCGATCGCAACCCGAACGTTCGGGGAGCGCTCGTGACCGGATTGATCAAGGCGCTGCCGATGCCGCAACTTACGGAACTCGCCGCGCAGATCGACGCCGGTCACGTGAAGACCGTGGTGAGCGTGGGTGAGGATCTCAGCGCGGCCGGGCTCAGCCCGGCGCAGCTGCAGAAGGTCGCCATCATTTACCTCGGCACGCACGCCAACGCCACCAGCGCCGCGGCCCGGCTCGTCATCCCGACGCTGACGGTGTTCGAGAAGAACGGCTCGTTCGTCAACCAGCAGTTCCGCCTGCAGAAATTCGCGCAGGCCGTGCCCGGGCCGCAGGGGGTGGCGGACGACCTCGCGACGCTCGCGCAGCTCGTCGCGGCCGCGGGCGGTCCGGCCGTGGCGACCGACATCGACGGGGTCTGGAAGGCGTTGGCGGCTGAAATCAAGAGTCTGGCTCCGACCACTTACGCCAACCTGCCCGCCAACGGCCTGCTGCTGGATGCGACTGAATTTGCCCGCCTGCCATTTGTCGAAGGGGAGACACTGCACTTCAAACCCACATTTGCCGTGAAAGCCACTTAACCCCGCTTGGGTATGACTAAAGTACCGATGTCGTTAATTGTGTACCTGATTGTCTTGGGGCTAGCGGCCTTGGAAATCACTCATATAGGCCGAAAGCTCGACGCCAAGGTTTGCGCTGGAGTCATAACGGCCGACGTGGCGCGCAGGAAAATCGGATACCAGTGGAGACTTTGGATCGGACTGGCTCTGATATACGCCGTCGCAGTCTGGACCTACCATTAGGTTTGCATCCATGACCGAGTTTTTCACCAATCTTCATCCGGTCGTGCTGGGCCTCCTCAAGGGCCTGGCGGTGATCATCGTCATCTTTCCGATCGCCGGCGCGTGCTCGATGGCCGAGCGCAAGGTGTCGGCGTGGATCCAGGGCCGTCACGGCCCCAACCGCGCGATTCCGTTCTGGTTTGCCTGGGTGCCGGTGCTGGGTCCGTTGCTCCAGCGGCTGGGGGCGTTCCACCTGCTGGCCGACGGCCTGAAGTTTTTGTTCAAGGAGGAGCCGCTGCCCGGGCAGGTGAACAAGTTTTATTTCACGCTGGCGCCGGCGATCGCCCTCATCCCGGCGTTTACCACCGTGGCCGTCGTGCCTTTTGGGGCCTATCTCGACGGCACCGGCCGGCTCGTGCCGCTGATGCTGGCCAATGTCGACGTCGGCATCCTGGCCGTGTTCGCGGTGGCCTCGCTGGGCATCTACTCGATGATCCTGGCCGGCTGGGCCTCCAACTCGAAGTATCCGTTCCTCGGCAGCGTGCGCGCGTCCGCGCAGCTGATCTCCTACGAGTTGTCGCTGACGCTCTCGGTGCTGCCGGTCTTCCTTTGGATCAACGCCCCGGGCACGGCGGGCACGCTGAGCCTCACCCAGGCGGTGGCCTTCCAGACCCAGCCCGGCTTCTGGGGCGGCATGTGGTTCATCTTCCTGATGCCGCTCTCGGCCTTTATCTTCCTCATCGCACTGTTCGCGGAAACCAACCGCCTGCCGTTCGACATGATCGAATCGGAGGCCGACCTGGTGGGCGGCTTCCACACGGAATATGGCGCCTTCAAGTGGTCGCTGTTCTTCGTGGCCGAGTACTCGCACATGCTCGTGGGCTCGGGGGTCTTTGTCCTCCTCTTTCTCGGCGGCTGGAATCCGCTGCCGTGGCTGCCGCTCACGACGGTGGCGGCCCGGCTCGGCTTCGCCGGCCACCCGGTGATCTTCGGCGTGGTCTCCATCGTCATCTTCCTCGCCAAGATCCTCGGCTTCATCTTTGTGTTCATGTGGGTGCGCTGGACGGTGCCGCGCTTCCGCTACGACCAGGTGATGCGCATCGGCTGGCGCGGCCTGCTGCCGCTCTCCCTTTTCAACCTCGTGATCTACGCGCTGGGGATCGCCCTGCTCCAGCCGCGACTTTGACCACCGGCGACACGAATGAACCTCGACAAACATCCTCTCGCGTCCGCCTGTCATCCTGAACGCAGTGAAGGATCCAGTTGGACGGCGTCGCAACCGCCAGCAAAGTTCTGCTGGATGCTTCGCTGCGCTCAGCATGACCCGCAGAAAACGCGTCATCAATCATCCAGGCCCAGCGGAGTAATCCGCGATTGAACTGCCTCTTCGTCGCCATGGCCGTCATCCCAGTCGAGCGCAAGCCTCTCACCCTCGTCGAGCGGGTCTACCTGCCGGCGATCTTCGCCGGCATGAAGACGACGCTGAAGCATTTCTTTGCGCGCAAGGTCACCCTCGAATATCCCGAGCAGCGCCCGGAGATTCCGCCGGGTTACCGGGGCGTGCCCACCCTGGTCAAGGATCCCAACGGCCGCGAGAAGTGCGTCTCCTGCCAGCTCTGCGAGTTCGTCTGCCCGCCCAAGGCCATCCGCATCCTCCCGGCCGAGATTCCGGCGGACTCGGCCCAGGCCCACGTGGAGAAGGCGCCGCGGGAGTTCGAGATCAACATGCTGCGCTGCATCTACTGCGGCCTGTGCCAGGAGGTCTGCCCCGAGGAGGCCATCTGGCTGCAGAACGTCTACTCGCTGGCCGGCTACCACCGCGACGAGCTGGTCTTTGGCAAGGAGAAGCTCTACGAACTGGGCGGCACGCTGCCCGACCAGCACTTCAAGTGGGACCAGAAGAAGGAGGCCGCCGCGGGCCGCCCCGCCCACCTCTGAGTTTCCCGCCCTCCTCCGCCCTCCGCTTAGACTGACCCCCGCCCCGATCCATGGCCGACTTTCTCTTCTATCTGTTCGCGTTTCTGACGGTGCTGGCCGCCGCCGGGGTGGTGCTCAACCGCAACGCGGTCCACGCGGCGATGTGCCTGCTGCTGAGTTTTGTCGGCCTGGCGGCGCTGTTCGTGCTGCTGGAGGCCTACTTCCTGGCGCTGTTGCAGGTGCTGGTGTACGCGGGCGCGGTGGTCGTGCTGTTCCTTTTCATCATCATGCTGTTTGACATGCAGGGCGGCGATCCGCGCCGGCCCCACCGGTGGATGGCGACCGCGGCCGGGTTGATCGCGTTCGCGCTGCTCGCGATCGGCGTGCTTTCGCTCGCCCGGCATGCCGGGCTCGCGGAGACCGGGCTGGCGGGCGCGCCGGCCGGCGGCGCCAGTCTGAAGGATTTCGGCTACCAGCTGTTCACCACCTACCTGCTGCCGGTGCAGGTCACGGGTTTCCTGCTCCTGCTTGCGATGCTGGGCGTGACCGTGCTCAGCCGGAAGTACGAGAAAGGGGAGGAGTCCAAGTGAACGCGCTGCCCGCTCTGCTCGCGGCCGGCCCGCTCCCGCCGGCGGTCGCCCTCAACCACTACCTCGTGGTCAGCGCGCTGCTGTTCGCCCTCGGCTTCTTCGGCGTGCTGGTGCGGCGCAACACCCTCGTCATCTACATGTGCCTCGAGCTGATGCTCAACGCCTCGACCCTCGCCGCCGTGGCCTTCGCGCGCTTCAACGGCACGATGGCCGGCAACATCTTCGTGTTTTTCATCATCACTGTCGCGGCCGCCGAGGTGGCGGTCGGCCTGGCGATCATCGTCGCCCTGTTCCGCCTGCGCCACACCGTGCAGTTGGAGGAACTCACGGCGCTAAAGAACTGACGCCGTCATGACTTCGCTCTGCGATCATCCCTCTCGTGTAGGAGCCTGCTTGCAGGCGAATCCGTCGTGTGATCGCGCGCAAGCGCGCTCCTACAACTGAACCATGGATCCCGCGCGCCTCGCCTCCTTCGTGCTGTTGATTCCACTGCTGTCCGCGGCGGTCATCGCGCTATTCCTGCGGCGGCGCGGAGCGCTCGCCGGGGTGGTTTCGGTGGCGGCCGCGGCCGGCATCCTCGTGGCGTCGTCGCTGCTGATCTTCGGCGGCGCGCGCAACTTCGCGGCGTCGACCGAATGGCTGCGCCTGGGGCGCTTCGCGATCTCGTTCGGGGTGAAGTTCGATGACCTGGCGGCGCTGATGCTTTTCGTCGTGAGCTTCGTGGGCTTCCTCATCCACGTGTTCAGCCTGGGCTACATGCGCGACGATCCGGCGCGGGGCCGCTACTTCGCCGGGCTGTCGATCTTCATGTTCGCGATGACCGGCATCGTGCTGGCCGACAATCTGTTCATGCTGTTCGTTTTCTGGGAACTGGTCGGCTTCAGCTCCTACCTGCTGATCGGGCACTGGCACGAGCGCCAGTCGGCGGCCGACGCCGCGAACAAGGCTTTCATCGTCAACCGCGTCGGCGACTTCGGCTTCCTGCTCGGCATCATCGCCTGCTACTGGCTCAACCATACGGTCAATCTGACCGAGCTGGCGGCGCAGGCCGGCGTTGGGCATCTGGTCTTCAGCCGGGCCATCCCGCTGCTGCTCTTCTGCGGCGCGGTGGGCAAGTCGGCGCAGATGCCGCTGCACATCTGGCTGCCCGACGCGATGGAGGGCCCGACGCCGGTGTCGGCTCTGATCCATGCGGCCACGATGGTGGCGGCCGGCATCTACCTGCTCTGCCGCGTCCAGATGCTCATGGTGGCGGATGCGCTCACGGTGATCATGTGGATCGGCACCATTACGGCACTCTACGCGGCGGTCTGCGCCATTGTGCAAAGCGACATCAAGAAGGTGCTGGCCTACTCAACAATCTCCCAGCTCGGCTACATGGTCGCGGCGTTCGGGCTGGGTTCACTACCGCCCGGCGGGCCGGGCGGAACCATGGGAATGGCGGCGGGGGCCGCGGCCGCGATGTTCCACCTGACGACGCACGCGTTTTTCAAGGCGCTGCTCTTCCTCGGCGCGGGCTCGATCATCCACGCCTGCCATCACGAGCAGGACATCTTCAGGCTGGGCGGACTGGCGAGGAAGATGCCGTGGACCTTCCTGACGTTCACCGTCGGCGTGTTCGCCCTCATCGGGATGCCGTTCTTCGCCGGGTTCTTCTCCAAGGACGCGATCCTCTACCTGGCCCACGAGAAGAACGCCGTGGTGTTTGTGCTGCTGGTGGGCACCGCGGTGCTGACGGCGCTGTACATGACCCGCCTTTGGCGCATCACGTTTTTCGGCGAGGCGCGCTCCGAGGCGGCCACCCACGCGCATGAGAGCGGCACGGTCATGGTGGTGCCGCTGGTCGTGCTCGCGATTGGCGCGGCGTCGAGTGGTTACGGATTCTTCTATGACACGCTGTCCGGCGGCGCGTTCAAGGGCGTGCTCTCGCTCGTGCCTGAGCCGGAGGGCGCCAGCCACTGGACCATGGTGATCATCGGCACCGGCGCCATGCTGGTGGGCCTGCTCAGTGCGTTGGCCTACTACCGACCCTCGGCGGTCGACCCGCTGCAGGCCGGCAAGCCGGTGATCTTCAGTCTGCTGACGTTCGTGAAGGCATCGTTCGACCGGCTGTACAGCTACTACGTCGCGAAGGTGCAGCAGCGTTTCGCCATGCTGCTGAACATGCTCGACCAAATCTTCCTCGCCGGCTGGCTCATTCGCGGAGGCGCGAGCGTGGTCGGTCTTCTCGGCGTCGGCGCGCGCGCGCTGTATGTCGGCAACCTGCACGTGTACGTTTACTGGTTCCTGCTTGGGGTGGTGCTCCTCTGGGGTTTCGCCGCCGGCATGTTCTAGGCGCCGTCATGGACCCGTTGAACTCCAACCTGATTCTGCTGGCCATCGCCCTGCCGCTGGCTGTGGCGCTGGTCCTCGCGCTTGGCCTGCCGGAGCGATTCGCGACCCGACTGGCGGCGGGGGGCTTCGCGGCGCCGGCCGCGATTGGGCTGTGGCTGTGGAGCCGATTTCCGGCCTATGCGGCCATTCCGCCGGCTCACGCCGGCTTCGCGTTCTACAGCATGCATGCGCTGGGTCTGGAAAGGATCGGCCTTCACCTGACGCTCGGCCTCAACGGCGTGTCGCTGCCGTTGTTCGTGCTGGCGGGCGTGGTGGGTCTGGCGGCCGGGCTCTACGCGCTGCGGTCGGGCGCCGGGCGGCTGAGGTTTTACCTGATGCTCCTGCTCATCATGCAGGGCGGCCTCTTGGGCGCGTTCGCCTCGATCGACATCTTCTTCTTCTATTTCTTTCACGAGCTGGCCCTCATTCCGACGTTCCTTTTGGTCGGCATCTGGGGCACCCGCAGCGGCAGCGAGAACCGTTACGCGGCGATGACGATGGCGATCTACCTCACGGCCGGTGCCATGCTGTCGCTGCTCGGTCTCATCGCGATCTACCAGAAGAGCGGGGTGGAAAGCTTCGATCTCATCAACCTGCGCACGGCTCTGGCGGAAAGCCCGATGCCGCAGGTCTGGCAGAAGCACATCTTCGGCCTGCTGTTGTTTGGCTTCGGCATCCTCGTCTCCCTGTGGCCGTTTCACACCTGGGCGCCGCTCGGCTACGGCGCCGCGCCCAGTTCGGCCGCGATGCTGCATGCCGGCGTGCTCAAGAAGTTCGGTCTCTACGGCCTGATCCAGATCGCCCTCCCGCTGCTGCCGGACGGCAGCCGGGCGGGGATCGTCATCCCGCTGATCGGCCTGCACACGACTTGGACCGGCGTGCTCGCCTGGCTGGCGCTGGGCAATGTGCTGGTGATCGGCCTGGTCACCATGGCCCAGCGCGACCTCAAGCAACTGATCGGGTACAGCTCGGTCATGCACATGGGCTACGCGTTCCTGGGTCTCGCCAGCCTTTCGGTGCTTGGCGTGGGCGGCGTGGTGCTGCTCATGGTCGGGCACGGTCTCTCGGTGGCACTGCTCTTCCTGCTCGCCACCAGCATTCATCATCGCACCGAGACCTTCGATCTGGCGGAGATGGGCGGCCTGGCGCAGCGGGCGCCCGTGCTGGCGGCGTTTTTCGTGACGGGCATGCTGGCAAGCGTGGGCCTGCCCGGCTTCGCCAATTTCTGGGGCGAACTGGCCATCTTCGTCGCGCTGTGGCAGTTCTCGCCGTGGATGACGGCGGCGGCCGTGGCGGGCATTGTGATCACGGCCGTCTACGGCTTGCGCGCCGCGGCGCGGGTGTGTTTCGGCCCGCCCACCGCGGAGTTCGCCCGCGTCGCCGCCCGGCAGACGCCGGTCGACCTGCGCTGGAGCGAACGCCTGCCCGCGCTCATCCTGCTTGCCGCGCTCTTCTTTGTCGGCTTCTGGCCGCGCTCCTTCTCCGGCCCGCTCAATCAGGCCCTCCAGAATCTTCCGCCGGCGGGTACCGCCGCTTCCGCGCAGGTGATCGCCCGCCGCTAGCCCGCCCCCATGCTCGCCGCCCTCAACAGTGCCACCCTGCAGGCTGCCGCCGCCGCCAACCAATGGATGGCGATCTTTCCCGAACTGCTGCTCGGGCTGATCGCGCTGCTGTTGCTGGTGCTGGAACTGGTGCTGCCGCCGGCCCAGCGCCGGTGCATCCCCACAATCGCGATGATCGGCCTGCTGGCCGTGCTGGCGGGCGTGGGCATCAACTTTCACACGGCGTACATCGACCAGGACACGTTTGGCGGCCTGCTGCACCACTCGAGCAGCGGGCAGTTCATGCGGATGTTTCTGCTGCTCAGCGCGCTCCTGACCTGCGTCCTCGCCAACGTCACGCTCGAGCGCCAGCCGGTGGCCCGCGTCGAGTTCTACCACATCGTGATCGTGGTGACCGCGGCGATGATGCTCCTCGTGCAGAGCAGTCACTTCGTGATGTTCTTTGTCGCGCTGGAAACCGTCACGGTCGGCTTCTACATCCTCGTCGGCTATTTCCGCACGAGCGCGTTCTCGCTCGAGGCCGGGCTCAAGTATCTCATCCTCGGCGCGCTCAGCTCGGCCATCCTCCTGTTCGGCATCGTCCTGCTCT
>CAZAFS010000008.1:0-26527 GCA_964484165.1 uncultured Opitutaceae bacterium
GGTAGATCACGCCGAGCCGGTCGCAATATTCCGACTCCTCCATGTAGTGCGTGGTGACGAACACCGTCACGCCGCGCTCGGAGAGCGTGTAGATCAGGTCCCAGAACTGCCGGCGGCTGATGGGATCGACGCCCGAGGTCGGCTCGTCGAGGAAAAGGATGGGCGGCTCATGCAGCACGGCGCAGCCCAGGGCGAGACGCTGTTTCCAGCCGCCCGACAGGGTGCCGGTGAGGGCGCCGCGGTGCTCCTGCAACCCCGCCATTTCGAGCACCCACGCCTTGCGCTCCACCTTCTTGGCCCGGGACAGGCAGTAGATGCCGGAATAGAAATCGATGTTCTCCTCGACCGTGAGCTCGTCGTAGAGCGAGAACTTCTGGCTCATGTAGCCGATCCGCGTCTTGATGCGCTCGGGTTCGCGCACGAGGTCGAACCCGGCGACGCGGCCCGAGCCGGCGGTGGGCGCCAGCAGCCCGCAGAGCATGCGGATGGTGGTCGATTTGCCGGCGCCGTTGGGCCCGAGAAACCCGAAGATCTCGCCGCGCCGCACGGCGAACGAGATTCCCGCCACGGCGCGGAACGTCCCGAAGCGCTTCTCAAGCTGGTGCACCTCGACGACGATCTCGGCGGAACTGGCGGGTTGGGCGCGCATGGCGGGAACGGTCAGCCCTCGCCCCCGTCGTGGGAACCACGATCGTCGTTCTGATCGGACTCGGTCGCGACCAGGATGGTGAGCAGGATCAGCACGAGGAGGGCGGCGATCATCGGGGGTCCGGCGGCGGGGACAGGACGGAGACGAACACGTCTTCGAGGGAGGGTTCGATGGGCCGGACGGTCAGCGGTTCGAAGCCGGCGCCGGCGATGAGCTGTCGGATCTGCGTCTCGACCGCGGCGGGATCGCGCGCGGCCACGTGGACGCGGTCGCCAAAGAGGCCGACGGTGGCCCCGACCAGCCGTTCGCGCAGGAGCGACGCCGTGCGTCGCGGCGCCGGGGTGCGCACCTCCAGCAGCGCGCCCGGCATCAGGGCCTTGACTTCGTCCGGGGTGCCGAGACCGAGCAGCCGGCCCTGATGCAGCAGGGCCAGGCGGTTGCAGCGCTCGGCCTCGTCGAGGTAGGCGGTGGAGACAAAAATCGTCACGCCCTCGCGCACGAGCTGGTTGAGGATGCGCCAGAAGTCGCGGCGGGAAACGGGATCAACGCCGTTGGTCGGCTCATCGAGGAAGAGGACGCGCGGGGTGTGGATCAGCGCGCAGGCGAGGCCGAGCTTCTGTTTCATGCCGCCGGAAAGATTGCCGGCCAGTCGCTGCCGGAACGGCGTGAGGTTGCTGAACCCGAGCAGCCGTTCGGTGCGCGCGGCGAATTCCCGCCGCGGCACGCCGTAGATGTCGGCGTAAAACTCGATGTTCTCCATCACCGTCAGATCGGGGTAGAGGCCGAAGCGCTGACTCATGTAGCCGACGTGCTCCTTCAGCCGCTCGGCCTGGCGGGCGACGTCGAAACCGGCGACCTCGGCGCGGCCGCCGCTGGGCGGCAGGATGCCGGTGAGCATGCGCATGATCGTCGTCTTCCCGGCGCCGTCGGGGCCGACCAAGCCGAAGATCTCGCCGGCGGCAACGTCGAGATCGAGCCCGGCGACAGCGACGAGGTCACCGAACGTGCGGCGCAGGCCAGTGGCGCGGATCGCGGACATGGCGGGGGCGCGGGGCGGGCGGGCGTTCAGGGCGCGGCGGGGATGGACACGTCGGCAGCCATGCCGGGCTTGAGCTCGTCGCGCGGGTTGGCGATGTCGACCTTGATCCGGAACACGAGTTTCACCCGCTCCTTGGCGGTCTGCACGGTCTTGGGGGTGAACTCGGCCTCGGAGGCGATGAAGCCGATCGTGCCTTCGTAGGTTTTGCCGGGGAACGTGTCGGTGCGCACCTCGACCTTCTGGCCGTGGGCGATGCGGCCGAAATCGGTCTGGTTGACGTAGGCGCGGACCCACACGTGCGCGAGGTCGGCGACCGTCACCACGGGGGTGCCGGGGGACACGAATTCGCCGGGCTCGATGTTGTGGGAAAGCACGACGCCGGTCAGCGGCGAGGTCAGCCGGGTGTTGTCCAGCTGGGTCTGGGCGAGGGCGACGGCGGCGCGGGCCTGGTCCAGGCGCGCGCGGGCTTGGGCGATGTCCTCGGTGCGCGGCCCCTCCTGCACGAGCTTGAGCCGCTCGGCGGCCTCGGCGGTGCGGGCCGCGGCGACTTGGAGCTGGGCCTGGGCCGCCTCAAGTTCGCGGTCGGCGATGGCGTCCTTGCGGCGCAATTCCTGCTGGCGGGCGAAGTCGAGCCGGGCGCGCTCGCGTTCGGCTTCCGCGCTGTGCAGGGTGGCGGCGGCGGCCGCGATCTCCTGCGGCCGCGAGCCCGCCTCCAGTTCGGCGAGCGCGGCCGCGGCGCCGGCGAGTTCGGCGCGCCGGAGGGCCAGCTGGTCCTTCTGTTCGGCGTCGTCGAGCCGGGCGATGAGCTGGCCGGCCTGGACCCGGTCGCCCTCGGACACGGTGCGTTCCACCACGCGGCCGGACACCTTGAAGCCGAGCTGGGCGTCGGTGACCTCGATGTTGCCCGAAAGCACCAGGGCGCCGGCCCGGTTGCCCCCGGAGCAGGCGGCGAGCAGCAGGAGGGCGGCGACGCCGGCGACGGCGGAAACGGAGCGCGCCGTCCGGTCAGGCCGGGGCGTGTTTGTCACAAGCGGCGAGGTGTTTTTCATAGTCTTTGCGTCCGGCGGGGGTGAGGAGTCCGTCGAAGAAGAGATGGATGGCTTTTTCCAGCGTCTGCCGGGGCGACAACCGGGTGCGATCGAGGACAGCGGGCTGGATCAAACCGCGGATGGCCTGCAGCCAGAATTCGGCGGCGAAGGCGGGATCGATCTCCGGCCGCACCATGCCTTCGGCGGCGCCAGCGCGGATCAGGCTGCCGATGACATACGGGATGTTCGTCTGCCGGACCTCCTCGATCTTCTCGTAGAGGTGCGGCGCGTACCGCTGCAGGTCGCGGAAGATCGCGGGGCTGAGCTGGCCGAGGAGCGAGCCGACGGCATCAATGACCCCGCAGAGCTTCTGGGTGAAGGTGAAATGCGGGTGAGTGAGCACCGCGTCCAACCGGGCGCGGAGGGTCCGGCCGATGTCGTCGAGGAGGGCCTGGGCGATGGCGTCCTTGCTGGCGAAATGGACGTAAAGCGTCTTCTTGCTCATGCCCAGCTCGCGGGCGAGCTCGTCCATGAGCAGGGCGCTGTAGCCGTAGGTGAAGAGGTGGACGCGCGCGACGTCGAGGATGCGCGCCCGGACGGTCCGGGACGCGGCGCGGGGGGTGGCGGGGGTGGATCTTGACATGGAACCGTAGGAAACCAGATAGGTATTTAGCGTTTCCATGCAAGCGTTTTCTTCTCTCTACGGTCTGGTCCGGGCGCAAAAAAGCCGGGCGCGGAGCCCGGCTGATCAAGGCGGAAGGGAAGCGGGAGGTTACCGGCGGAAGCCGCCCCGGTCGCCGCCGCGCCGGTCCCCGCGGTCACCCCGTCCGCCGCCGAAGCCGCCCCGGCGCTCGCCGCCTTCGAACTGATGCGGGGGACGCTCCTCCTTCGGCCGCGCCTCGTTGACGGTGAGGTTGCGCCCCTCCATGGGAAAGCCGTGGAATTTCTGGATGGCGGCCTGCGCCTCTTCCGGCGTCGCCATGGTGATGAAGGCGAAGCCGCGGGAACGGCCGGTGAATTTGTCGAAGATCAGATCGACGCTCGCGACGGTGCCGGCCTGGGCGAACAGATCCTGGAGATCCTGCGCGGTCGAGGCAAAGGGCAGATTGCCCACGTAGAGTTTGGTGCTCATGAATGTGTCTATTACTGCTTGGCCTTATCTTCTGCCCGTTCCCGACGATCGAGTTTCGAATCACCACTGAACCAACGTTCACCTGACAATTCACCAAGCAGATGACTCAAACAACAAGCGGGGGGCAGGGTTAAAAGCGGGTCGGATGAAGGCAAGTAAAAATCCGGCCTCTCCGCAGGGCGGGCTCGCGGAGGCGGGGACGGAAACTGGCCGTAGTTCTTGTGCCGGGCCGGCTCCGGGTTAATATGGCTGTTCGTTCATCTCCCGCACCCTCCGTTTCCCGTCCTCATGCCCGTATTTCTCCACACCCGCATCCGCGTCGGCGACCTTGAACGCACGATCGTCTGGTATCAGGCGCTGGGCTTTGACTGCGTGCGCCGCATCCCCCAGTCGCCGCAGGGCAACCAGCTCGCCTTCCTGCAGATTCCGGGCAGCGACCATCTGCTCGAACTCTGCCATCAGCCCGGCGCCAAAGTTGAGGTGCCGGAGGATTTGATGCACACGGCGGTCGGTTACGCGGACCTCATCGCCAAGTGCGACGAACTGGAAAGGAAAGGCTACAAGATCTGGCCGGATGACTGGCGCCGGCAGTTTCCCAGCGGCCGGCGCATGGCGTTCGTGACTGACCCCGATGGGTACGAGGTTGAACTCTTGGAACAGAAATGAGAGAACATGTCGGATTGTTCGCCCCGCCGTGCCCGGGCCGGCCGTTACTTGACCCGCGGGCCGCGCGTCATTTGGCTTGCTGAACCGAGCCATGCGTCTGGTTGCCCTACTTCGCTGCCGGATTGCGCCGCTCCTGAGCGCGGCGGCCATCGCGCTGCCTGTGTCCGCGGCCTCCAACCTGCTGGAGAACTCCCCGTTTCTGCCCCCCAATGCATCCGGGGCGGGGGCGGCGCGGGAAACGGCACCGCTCGAACTGCGGAGCATCATCAAGACGGGTGGCAATTACGAATTCAGCCTCTACGACACCGCCAGGCGCCAGAGCACGTGGGCCAGATTGAACGAAACCGGCCACGATTTTTTGGTCAAGGCCTACGACGCCGACCAGGAGACGGTCACCGTCGAGCAGCAGAACCGCACCTACAAACTCACCCTCAAGGAGGCGAAGATTGTTCCCTTGAACATGATGCCGGTGCCCAACCAGCCCGCTTCGATCGCGACCGTACAGTCGACCACCGCTCCCGCGGGAGCACGCAACCAGCCCGGGACCGCGACGGCAGCGGACCGCAACCAGGGGCCGCCCGGATCACCGCCCACGTTGACTCCCGAACAGCTCCGCAACCTCGAGGCCGACATCAATCGCCGCCGCGAACTCCGGCGCCAGGCGGCGGCTTCGCTGGCGCAACCGTCCCAGCCTCAGCCCGCTTCGCCGCAGCCTCAGCGGCGTTGAGCGCCTCCGCCGCCGCGGGGCCAACATCGCCGCGCATGATCAAAGGACAGAAGGTCGTCTGCATTAACGACGCCTTTGCTGACTTTGTCCGGGCCATTTACGCCCAACTGCCGGCGAAGGGGAAAATCTACACCATCCGCGAGGTGTTTCTCGGCCGCGAGAAGATCGTCAAGGGTGGCGATACAGCCACGGTCGGGTTGCTGCTGGAGGAGTTGCACAATCCGCCTGATCCCTTCCATGCCGGTCAACAGGAGTTGGGCTTCTCGTCGGAACGATTCGCTCCCTTCGAGGAAATGTCAGAGGACAATGCCGGCAGCGTGGGGGAAGAAGCTGATGTTGGCGCCGTCAGAGATCCTTGGGTCAACTGATTATAAGATAACAGCGTTTGAGGCGTTAAATGACAACAAATAGCTGTGGCATAAATTGTTATGCAGATAATCCACTGGAAAAGTCGGGGATTGGTAGCTATTTCTGTTGAAACTGAGTCTCAGTTCACTTCTCTTTTCTTTGTCATCATGCCTGCCAAATCATCCAAAACCCGCCAGCAACGGCTGCCACTCAGCGAGCTTCCAGCCGGCGTATCGGGGCGGGTGGCGGAATTAAGCGGGCAGGCCGACTTTTGCCAACGGCTCCGGGAAATGGGTTTTTGCGAGTCCTCGGTGATCCAAAAGATCGCCGGCAAGAGCATGTTGATCTGTCAGCTCTGTGGCACGCGGGTGGCTTTGAGCGATCGCGCGGCGCGGCAGATCGTGGTCGAGCCGGTACGCGACGGCGCATGAGGCCGGGGTCGGCGGATGCCATTTGGCTACCCATGCCTGCGACCTTGAAATTATCCCAGCTGGCGATCGGCTCCCGGGCCACCATCCGCGGATTTCCCGGGCAGGGGCCGGCGTTTCTCCGCCTCCGTGAGATGGGAGTGCTGCCCGGCACCACCGTCACCCTGGTACGCACCGCGCCGCTCGGCGATCCGTTGGAAATCCAGGTGCGCGGCTACAGCCTCACGCTGCGCAAAAGCGAGGCGGAACACGTCGTGGTGGAGCCGACTGATGGCCCCTGACGCCCCGGCCGGCCGGGGGCTGGAGGCGCCGCCTCCCCCCTCTGAAATCCACGGCTGATAACCCTGATTGCCGCGCGCGATGAATGACCCGGGCCCAATTCCCGCCGGCTCGCCACGCCTGCCGATCTACGCGCTCGTCGGCAATCCCAACTCCGGCAAAAGCACGCTGTTCAACGCGCTCACCGGCCTGAAACAGAAAGTGGGCAACTATCCGGGGGTGACGGTGGAAAAGAAAACCGGCACGACCTATTCGCAGCACGGCCGCCCCATCACCGTCATCGACCTGCCCGGCACCTACTCGCTGGCCGCGCGCTCGCCGGACGAGGCCATCGTGCGCGATGTGTTGCTGGGCCGCCGCGCCGACACGGCGCAGCCCGACCGCCTCATCTGCATCGTCGACGCCACCAACCTGGAGCGAAACCTCTATCTCGTCCATCAACTGCTCGACCTCGGCCGGCCCGCCATCCTCGTGCTCAACATGATGGACCTCACCGCGGCGGCCGGGCTCAACCTGCGGGTCGCGCGCCTCGAACACGAGCTGGGCATTCCCGTCATCCCCTGCGAGGCGGTCAACGGCAAGGGTCTGCTGGAACTCCGTCTCGCGATGAGCCGCGGTGATCTGCCGCTGGCGCGCCACCGCTGGGACATCCCCGCGCCGATCGCGTCCGCCGTGGCCGAGTTGCAGGCCTCGCTAATCGAAAACGATCACAAGCAGCCGCTCATCGCCCGGGCCGAGGCGTTGCTGCTGTTGACGGACCAGGATCAGGTGCGGGTGGCCGGCTCCGCCCCGCTGGGCGAAACCACCGCCGCGATTCTCGCCGGCTGGAAGCGGCGCTGGGCGGGCGAAGGCATGGACTGGTCCGGCACGCTGGTCAACAGCCGCTACGACGCCATCACGCGGCTCTGCGCCGACGTGGTGCAGCGCGCGCCGCGCGCCGGCCCGGACCTGTCCGACCGGATCGACGCGGTCGTGGTGCACCCGGTGTGGGGCTGGGTGGTGCTCGGGGCGATCATGACGGCGCTGTTCCTTTCCATCTTCACGCTGGCCGAGTATCCCATGAACGGGATCGATGCCCTGGTGGCCGCATTGGGCGGCTGGGTGAAGGCCATCATGCCCGCGGGCGACCTGCGCGACCTGCTGACCGCCGGCGCGATCGCGGGCGTGGGCGGAATCGTGGTCTTCCTGCCGCAGATCCTCATCCTGTTTTTTTTCCTCGGCCTGCTGGAAAACACGGGCTACATGGCGCGGGCGGCGTTCATCATGGACCGCCTGATGAGCCGGGTGGGGCTCAACGGCAAGTCGTTCATCCCACTGCTCAGCTCCTACGCCTGCGCCATTCCGGGCATCATGGCCACGCGCACGATCGAGGACCCGAAAGACCGCCTGGTGACGATCCTGGTGGCGCCGCTGATGAGTTGCTCGGCGCGACTGCCGGTTTACCTGCTCATGATCGCGGCCCTGCTGCCAGGCAGCCGCGTGCCCGTCGGCACCAAGGTCGGCCTCATGCTGCTGATGTACGCGTTGGGCACGGCCGGCGCGTTCGGATTCGCGTGGCTGTTCAAGAAACACCTGCTCAAGGGCGAGCCGCCGCTCATGATCATGGAGCTGCCGCCCTACCGGCTGCCGCGGCTGAAGGACGTGCTGCTGCACATGGTGGAGCGGGCCGGCCTGTTCCTCCGCCGCGCCGGCACGATCATCCTCGGCATCTCCATCGTGCTGTGGTTCCTCACCGCCTACCCGAAACATCCCGGCGACGCGACCCCCCAGCAGCAGATCGCCCACAGTTTTGCCGGCCAGGCGGGCCGCGTGCTCGAGCCGGTGATCAAGCCGCTGGGCTTCGACTGGCGCATCGGCATCGGCCTGGTCACCTCGTTCGCCGCGCGCGAGGTCTTCGTCAGTTCCATGGCCGTCGTGTTCAGCGTGGACAGCTTCGAAGGGGGCAAGCACGCCGACGTCACCCCGCTGCGCCGCTCGCTGGCCGCCGCCACGTGGCCCGATGGCGCCCGGCTGTTCACGCCGCTGGTCTGCCTCACGCTCATGATCTACTACGTGTTCGCGATGCAATGCATCAGCACGGTGGCCGTGGTGAAGCGGGAAACGAACTCCTGGCGCTGGCCGCTGTTCCAGATCGCCTATATGACCGGCACCGCGTGGGTCGTGTGCCTGCTGGTTTACCAGACCGGCCGGGCGCTGGGGTTTTAATGCAGCGCCGCCTGACATTCCGGCATAACCGGCTTCCTTAGTGACGATGTCCTCATCCTCGCAGACCATTGTCGCGCTGGTGATCGTCGCGCTGGCCGCGGCGTGGCTGGTCCGCAATGCGGTGCGGAAAAGCCGGACGCCGGGGTGCGGGAGCGAGGGGTGCGGTGCGATCAGCCCCGACGCCAAGAGCCTGCGACGGAGGCTAAAGAAACCGTAGCCTGCGCCGGCGGCCTGCGGCTGCCGGCAAAGGGAGCTGGATCGCTCCACCAATCACGCCATGAAAGCCGCTGTTCTGGAAGGAGTCGAAAAACCGCTCGTCATCCAGGAAGTCGCGGATCCCGTTCCCGCGCCGAACTGGGCGGTGGTGCGTCTGCAGGCCGCCGCGCTGAACCACCGCGATCTCTGGATCCAGCAGGGCCGGTATCCCGGCCTCAAGTTCCCGATCATTCCCGGCTCGGATGGCGCGGGAGTCGTGGCAGCCGTGGGCCGGGAGGCCGACCGCGACTGGGTGGGGCGGCCGGTCATCATCAATCCCAGCCTGGACTGGGGCGACGATCCGCGGGTGCCGGGTCCGGGCTTCCGCATCCTCGGCCTGCCGGACGACGGCACCCTCGCCGGGGCCGTGGCCGTGCCGGTGGCCAATCTGGCGCCGCCGCCGGGCCATCTTTCGATGGAACAGGCGGCGGCGCTGCCGCTGGGCGGTCTCACCGCGTGGCGCGCCTTGTTTGCGCGCGGGGGACTTCGCGCCGGCGAAACGGTGCTCATCACCGGCATCGGCGGCGGCGTGGCCCTGTTTGCCCTGCAGTTTGCCCTCGCGGCCGGGGCGACGGTGTATGTCACGTCCGGCTCAGCGGACAAGCTGGCGCGGGCCCGGCAGCTGGGCGCGGCCGGCGGCGCCAACTACCGCGAGGCGGACTGGCCGACGCAGTTGCGGCAACAGGCCGGCGAATTCGATCTGACCGTGGACAGTGCAATGGGCGGGGGGCTGGCGCCATTGATCGAACTCACCCGGCCCGGCGGCCGGGTCGTGTTCTACGGCGCCACCACCGGCAACCCCCCGGGCTTTGATGCACGCAAGGTGTTCTTCCGGCAGATCTCCCTCCTCGGCACCACGATGGGTTCGCCCGCGGATTTCGCGGCCATGGTGCGCCTGGTCGAAAGCCGGCGCATCGTGCCGACGATCGACGCCGTGCTGCCGTTCAACCAGGTGGAGCCGGCGCTGCGCCGGATGGAGTCGGCCGCGCAGTTCGGCAAGATCGTGCTGACCATGGCGTGAGCGCGCCCGCGCCGCCGCGCCGGCTCATTCCAGTTCGCGATCGGGCTCGTCCGTCGCGGGCGCCATCGCCCGGCCGATGTGGTGGCGCAGCGTGTCGAGGTTTTCGCGGACCAGTTCGCCCATCGTGCGACATTGGAGGTAGCGGTCGGACTTGAAGTGCTCGGCCAGACCCTCGCGGAGCTCGGCGACCTTCTCGTCGGGGGCGATGCGGTCGACGGCCATGACCTGCAGCAGGGAGCCGAGGCGGTGCGCGGCGAGGTCCGAGCGCTGGAGCATGAGCGTCTGCTCCTCGCGCTGGTATTGAAGCGAGGTCTCGTAACGCAGGTGCTTGAGGCAGTACAGCGCGAGGGCGGTGTTTTCCTTGAAGAACTGGGGCAGGTAGAAGTTTTTGCGCCCGTTGTAGGACTGCTGGTCGAAATCCATCGCGCGGATGCGGATCTGCGCGTCCTCGAAGTCGGGCATGATCACGAAGACGAAGTTGTACGAGCGCATGTCGCCGAGGAGGCGGACAAAGCAGCGCTCGTTGAATTTCACCAGTTCCTTGGCCACGCGGACGGGCTTCAGCTCGTGATTGTGCAGCCACCGCTCGATGAAGACGTCGCCCGGGATGCCGGGAATGTGCTCTTCGACCAGGGTGTTGCCGCTGGTCAGGAAGCTCAGCCGGTTGGGGGAAAGCAGGTGCTCGAGTTCCAGCCCGTAGACGCGGGAGGCGTCGGCCTTCTTGATGTAGAAATAGTCGGCATTGTCGTTGTAGGCGTTGACAATGCGGATGCGGAAGGGCTGCGAGTTGCCGAAGGCGCAGAAATCGATGCGGTCGATGTAGAGATGGGCCATGACCGAAAAATCGCCATCGACCTTGAGCAGGGCATAGATGCGTTTGAGGTCCTCATTGAGCACCCGCATGTTCTCGGGCTGGTAGGCGACGGTCTCCCAGAGCGTGGGCTGACCGCTCGCGTCAATGAGCTGCGCGGTTTCCTCGTAGGCGCGCAGGCGCTCGTAGGTGACGGGCAGGTCCCGATCGCGGCGGTAGTGGCGCAGGTAGGAGCGGAGCCCGTCGATGATCGGGTAACTCGGCTTCTTCTGCGTCTGGAGGATGTTCACCGCGTCGGCAGACATGAAAGGCAGGATAGCGATCCGGCGCGCGCAGGCAACCCGCCTTCTGGCGCCGGGTGGATCCTGAGCGCGCCGGCCCGCGGGATGGTTCCGGGCCGCGCAGCAGGCCCCATGATCTTGCGGGCGACAATCTCGCTGTGACCGCTTCCGCAGGTGCGGACCACGCCGCCCGCCGCGACGGAGCGGCCGCTGACGGACCCGGGTTGCGAGGCGGCGGACGGTTGGTCCCGGAGACGCGGCGCAGGAGGCCGGTGGAGGCGGAAAGGGAGCTGGCGGCGAGCGGGCTCACGCCAAAACGGCGGTCCCGGAAATCACACGAATGGCTGGGGGGAGCACAGAGGCATCGCCACGGGCGTCCTAGGACTCCCAGCGGCCGTAGATGCCGCACGGGAGCGCCCGGCCGTCCGCCGCGATGGGCAGACCGACCTCGCCGCCGCTGAGGCGGCCGCCCGCGCCGTGCATCAATTCGGCCAGCAGGTTCACCACCACGGTGGGTGAGAGCCGCGCCGTGTAGGCGTTGATCAAGAAGAATAAGGGACGGTCGCTCAGCAGGCGGCGGCAGTCGGCCAGCAGCCCCCAGAGGTGATCCTCCAACTTCCACAACTCACCCCCGCCGCCGCGGCCGTAAGTGGGCGGGTCCATGATGATGGCATCGTAGCGGCGGCCGCGTTTGAGCTCGCGCCGCACGAATTTGAGGCAGTCGTCGACGATGTAGCGGATGGGAGCCGCGGCGAGCCCGGACAACGCGGCATTGT
Source organism: uncultured Opitutaceae bacterium (assembly GCA_964484165.1). Taxonomy (GTDB): domain Bacteria; phylum Verrucomicrobiota; class Verrucomicrobiia; order Opitutales; family Opitutaceae; genus Fen-1467. The sequence continues at coordinate 11,646 of CAZAFS010000008.1, forward strand.
CGCGGCACCATTTGACCATGCCTTCCGCGGCATCCACGTGGCAGACCTCCGCGCCCGCGCCGGCGGCGGCACAGGTGGCGGCGCCGGTGTATCCGAAAAGATTGAGCACGCTCACCGGCCGGCCGGCCCCGTGAATCCGGGCGGCGCACCATTCCCAGTTGACCGCCTGCTCGGGAAACAGCCCGGTGTGCTTGAAACCGGTGGGTCGGATCCTGAAGGTGAGCTTGAGTGGCGCGTAACGGATGCCCCAATGCTCCGGCAGCGGCTGGCGGAACTCCCAGCGGCCGCCGCCGGTCGCGCTGCGGTGGTAGAACCCGTCCCAACTCGGCCACGGCGCGCCCGGAGTCTGGCCGCGGCGCGGCCAGAGCACCTGGGGATCAGGGCGCACCAGCACATAGGGGCCCCAGCGCTCCTGCTTCATGCCGTCGCCGCAATCGAGGAGCTGGTATTCGGTCCAGCGGTCGGCAAGCAAAAGGCCGGAATGTTCGGCGCGCATGGCGGAAAAGATTGCAGGGTGCAAGGTGAGCGTGCCGGCACGGATTGTCGAGGCCACGCGCGGGGCAGGTTTTGCAGAAAAAAAGACACCAGGATTGACACTCGCGGCCGCCCGCGTTCGCTCGCGCACCATGAGATGCGCGCGCGCTGGTTCAATCGTTTTCCTCGTCGTTCTTTGGGTGTTGATCGCCGCGGGTCCAGCGCGTGCCGATGTCATCGAAACCACGGATGGGACCCGTCTGGTCGGTCGGGTGACGAAGATCGCCAATGGCAAGGTGTATGTGGACACTGATTTCGCCGGTTCGATCGTGGTCCTGCAGACGCATATTCTCCGGCTCGAGACCGCCGGCCCGGTCGCGGTGCGCCTGGTCAGCGGCCGGCGCGCCGACGGCAAATTGTCCGGTGGAAACGGCCAGGTGCAGGTGGCGGCGGCAACGGGCCCGGTCAACGCCACCATCAATGAAATCGCCGTGTCGTGGGCCGCGGGCGCGCCGGATCCGCAGTCCATCAAGCCCAAGCATCATTGGGCTTACGAAGTCTCGGTTGATGTGAACGGCAAAAGCGGGACTCACGATCAGCTAGGTTCCGACTACGGCGTGAGGGCCACCCTCACCCGACTGAAAGACACGCTCGTGCTGTCCACCAGCTACAATCGCCAGGCGACAGACGGCGTGAAATCCGCCGATCAGTTCAAGGCCAGCGCGGATTACTCCGACAACTATGCCGACCGCAATTCGTGGTATGCGCGCGACGAAGGCGGGTTTGATCGCGTCAAGGATCTCGGCCTCTACGACGTGGCCGCGACCGGTGTCGGCTACGATTTCGTCAAGCAGATCCGGCAGACGTTCACGGGGCGCATCGGTCTGGCGTTCCGCTATGAAGATTACACCGATCCCGCCCCACGCGACGTCAAATCCATCGGTTTGGATCTTGAATTGCGCCAAACGCTGCATCTCGACAAGTCGCTGCTGACCACCCGCCTGGAAATCGTGCCGACGTTCGACACGTTCTCGAACGTGCGGATCACGCATGAAACCGACTTCGACGTGCCGCTTTCCTTGTCGAGTTGGAAACTGCGCGTCGGGGTGTCGAGCGACTTCACCAGCAAGCCGGCCGACGACGTCCGGAAGCTCGATACCACCTATTTCGGGCGGCTCGTAATGAGCTGGAAGTAAGCGCAACGTGCCGGCGGAACCAGATCGGACCCAGGCGGAAACGGGAACGGTGGCGGTCCCTTGGGGGCAGGCCGAGCTAATCAGGTGCCGTACAGGCGGTCGCCAAAATCGCCGAGGCCGGGCAGGATGTACTTCCGGGTGTTGAGCGCGCGGTCGAGGGCGGCGAGGTAAATGGGCACCGCGGGGTGGTGGTGCTCGACGAGCGCGACGCCTTCGGGTGCGGCGACGATGCAGACGAGCGCGAGGTCCCGGGCCCCGGCCGCCTTGACCACGTCGAGCGCTTGGACGGCGGAGCCCCCGGTCGCGAGCATGGGATCGACGACCAACACCCGTGTACCTTCGATTGGCGGCAGCTTGCAGTAATAGGAATGGGCGATGGCGGTCGCGTGGTCGCGCTCCAAGCCGACGTAGCCGACGCTCACGTCGGGAAAGAGGTCGAGGAAAGGCTCCACCATGCCGAGGCCGGCACGGAGAATGGGAACGATCACGAGCGGCTTGGCCAGCACGCGGCCGGTCGTCGGCTCAAGGGGGGTTTCGATGGCCTTTTCCACGGTGACGAGATCGCGGGTGGCCTCGAGGGCGAGCAGGAAAGTGATCTTGTGGCAGAGCGTGCGAAAGAGGGCGGGTTTCGTTGTCTGGTCGCGCAGGTGCGTCATCACATGCGCAGCGAGGGGATGCTGGATGATGGTGGGAACCATGGCGGGGCAAACTTCACGTCTCAAATGCCAAACCACGGGCCAAATGCAAAGGCCAAACGACGGCCACGCACCGTGGGTGGAAACCTCGCGCCCGGCGGGACTGAATTCAACCCGCGGGGCCTCGGTGGACGGCGGAAAATTGCGCGACCCCCGCGCCGGTCGGCCTCGGTCGGGTCCCTGAGGTTTGACTGGCATGCCGGCGGTCCAGACACATGATGGCGGTCCGACGAACGCCCGGGTGGCGGAATGGTAGACGCTGGGGACTTAAAATCCCCTGGCCGAAAGGCCATGCCGGTTCGAGCCCGGCCCCGGGCACCAGCTTCCGCCCGTTGGGTGACGGCTGGCCGGCCCGATGAACTTCAGATGTCACGGTTGGGTTCTTTCTGTGCGGAGCAAGACCCAGTGCCGTGGGTGGAGGCCATAAGGCGGTAGCGGCATCCCCATCCGGGTTGGGATCAAGGAGGGGGGAATCCATGTGTTTGGCCTTGCCCATCCAGGAATCCGTTCTAGGTGTGGTGGCAAATCACGACGTCGCATGGTCTGTCACAGCCGCATAACCCCCTGACCCGAAAGACGGGCGACTGGCTTGAAGATCGGATTTCTAGGCGGAAGTTTCGACCCGGTGCATTTCGGGCACCTGTTGGCGGCGCAGGATGTGTACGAACAATATCGGCTCGACCGGCTCTTTCTCGTACCGGCGGCGCAAGCGCCGCTCAAGCCGCAGGAGGTGCAGTCCAGCCTCGAGGACCGACTGGCGATGCTGCGCGCAGCCGTCGAGTGGGACAGGAGATTCGAGGTCTCCGACGTGGAGCTGCGACGGGGCGGGGTGAGCTATACCATTGAATCGGTGCGCCATTTCCGGTCGGCTTTTCCTCGAGATGAGCTGTTCTGGATCATCGGGGGCGATCAGCTGCCGCAATTGAACCAGTGGAAGGACATCGCCGAGCTGGCCCAACTGGTGGAATTCATCTTTCTGGAGCGCCCGAGGCATCCGGCCAAACAAACCCCTGATATTCCAGGGCTGCGCCTCCATCGGTGCGACGGGCATCTGATCGAGATCAGTTCCAGCGAGCTGCGGCAACGCGTGCGGCGGGGATTGTCCCTGCACTATTTCTGCCCGCAGAAGGTCATAGCCCACATCGAGTCGCACAAACTCTATCGTTGAACTACATGAAAGAACCCGCCGCGTCCAAACGAACAACCGCCAAATTTCCGAAGCTGCTCAAACTGGTGGCGCGCGCCCTCGATGACAAAAAGGCGGAGGATTTGCGGGTGTTTGACGTGCGGGCGCAGTCCTCAATCACCGATTATCTGGTTCTGGCCACGGGAACTTCTGAACCGCATCTACGTGCGTTGCGGGCGGAACTGGAGAGAGTGCTCGACGGGGCGCGGGTGCCGATCATCGGGGTCGAGGCGACCGAAGGCAGCGGATGGGCGGTGTTTGATGCGTTTGACGTCATGGTGCATCTCTTCACGTCGGAAAATCGGGGCAAATATCGCTTGGAACTGCTTTGGAAGGACGCGCCCGCCATTTCAGTGACCGCTTTGTTGGCGGTGCGAAGCCCGCCGAAACGCGCCGGATCATCCCTGACCAAGAAGGTGCGTTAGCAGTCGAAGTGGGCTGCCAGTCGTGTCGGTCGGTCATGCTAACGACCCCGCACGGGGCACCCGAAGCAGACAGTCGGGCTAATATGTGTCGCGGGCATCACGGTCAGCTTGAGTTTTCCCCGGACACCCGATCTTCAAGGTCCAAAACGACTTCGAAAGGCCCGTATCGTCGCCGCCTCTTCATTTTTTCAGGGATTTTTCATAGAACCACAGGCCTTGCGCCTTGCAATGGCGATGGCTTTGCAGTGGAGTCAAAGATGTGTCCTATTAGGGACTTAGTATCATATTAATCCAATAACCAACATATACCTCCTATGAAAATAGCTCGTGCGAACAAGGGTTTCACCCTTGTTGAAATCATGATCGTTGTGGTCATCATCGGCTTGCTTGCGGCGATGGCGATTCCCGCGTTCCAGAAGGTTCGGGCCAGCTCGCAGGACAAGACGGTGCTGAACAACATTCGCCAACTTGGCGCGGCGGCTGACCAGTATTTCCTGGAGAATGGTGTGTCCTCGGCAGACCTGACCTCCTTGGTCGGTTCGTCCGCCTATGTGAAGGCATTGAACACGGTGGCGAACGAAAGCTATCCCACGGCGTTCACCCAGGGAATTGCGATCACGGTCACCAACATTGCTGGCGCCCGGACGGTTACCTACGCCCAGTAACTTTCCCTGAATCTCAGCTTTCCGACCGCCCGCACAAGCTGCGGGCGGTTTTTTTGCGTTCTATCTCGTTGATATGACCGTCCGACCGGCACGGTGATCTATCAGGGGCCCGAAACGGTCGGTTTTTGGCGCCCCTGCCGGGCTATAGCTGTATGGCTTGTTTGCTTCCCGATGTTCAGATTTAACAAACTTTTTAAAGAATTGGTCTTGCCGAGATCAACCAACTGTAATGTCCTTGCGTTTGCCTCGATCGGTTTCGGGGCTCTTATCATACAACCTGATTAATCCAAAACATCATATCATGAACAAATTGATACGTTCCAACAAAGGTTTCACCCTCGTTGAAATCATGATTGTCGTGGTCATCATCGGTCTGCTTGCGGCGATGGCCATCCCCGCGTTCCAGAAGGTGCGGGCCAGCTCGCAGGACAAGACGGTGCTGAACAACATTCGCCAGCTTGGCGCGGCGGCCGACCAGTACTTCCTGGAAAACGGCGTGTCGACGGCCCAGCTCACATCGCTGGTCGGTTCCTCGGCCTATGTGAAGGCGTTGAATACGGTGGCGAACGAAAGCTATCCCACGGCGTTCACTCAGGGGATCGCGATCACGGTCACCAACATTGCCGGCGCTCGCACGCTCACCTACGCTCAGTAAGTTTTTTGGGATTCCCTCTCGCGAACCGCCCGCACAAGCTGCGGGCGGTTTTTTATGAGCAGGCGCATTCTGCTGTTGGGCCTGATCAGCGCGCTGGCGTTGATCCTGGGCTTTGTGTCGTTCACGGCGCCGCAGGCGGTGCTCGCCGCGCGTTTTGCGGGATATTGGATTGTCTTGCTCGCGACGGGGTTGTTCGGCTTCCACTTGGTCCGGAGCCTGCGTTCCGATTGGCCGCAGGTCATGGCGTGGCGGACTTGGTGGCGCCCGGGTTTGGTGCTGCTGGCGGCCACCGTCGTGCTCCATGTCCATGAGGAACATGGGTTCAAGATTGTGGCCGACGAGGTCGTGCTGCAGCTCACCGCGCAACGGATGCACTTCGCGCGCGATGCGGGGGTCGTTTTGCGGGGTTACGACTATGCAGGCAATTTCACCCCATTCATGGTCGCCCTCGACAAGCGGCCGCTATTTTTCCCCTTTCTGCTGTCGCTGGTCCACGATTTTACCGGGTACCGGGTGAGCAACGGGTTTGTGCTCAACGCCATGCTTTCCCTGGCGTTCATGGCGCTCGTGATGTTGGTGGCGCGGCGCATCGGCGGGTGGGGCGCGGCGGGCACGGCCGCGCTGCTGCTGGCGGGAGTGCCCTTGGTGGCGCAAAACGCCTGTGGCAGCGGCTTTGACCTGTTGAATCTGGTCATGATCCTGCTTGTCTGGTGGCTGGGCGTACGCTACGCCGACGAGCCGCAGAATGACGATCGCCTGGCGGCGTTCGTGCTGGCCGCGATTCTCCTGGCCCAGGTGCGCTACGAATCGGTGCTGTTCCTGCTGCCGGTGGGCGCCGCCCTCTTCTACGTGTGGTGGCGGTCCCGGCAGATCCGCCTGCCCGCGGCGGTGCTGGCGGCGCCGCTGCTGCTGCTGGTCATTCCGTGGCAGTACAACGTCTTCAAGATGTTGAACACCTACTGGCAGCTCAACGACGTCCAGGGGGCCACCTCGCCGTTCGGCTTGCGGTATTTCTATGAGAATGTCGGCCACGCCATGAATTTCTTCCTGGATTTTGATGGCGCCCAACCCAACTCGTGGCTGGTCGGCCTCGCGGGGACGCTCGGGGTGGGATTCTTTGTGCTCGTGCTCTACCGCCATCATCGCGCGATCTTCCGCAACTCACCGGCGGAGGCGGTGCATGTGCTCTTCATCATCGGCCTCCTCGTCCATACCGGTTTCATGCTGTGCTATTTCTGGGGCAAATGGGACGATCCGGTCATCCGGCGGCTCAGCCTGCCCGCCCATTTGCTGCTGGTGTTCAGCCTGGTTTATGTCTGGCCCCGGCTGGTGCCGCATCCGCGGCGCTGGCTCATGTCCGGGATCGCCGCGGCGTTCTATGTGGTGGCATTCGCCGTCCCCTCCATGGCAATGCATCGCTACACTCAGGAGAATTTTGCCGCCCGCACCACCAATTGGATTCGTTCCTTCATCCGCACGCTGGGCGACGCGCCGGTGCTGGCCGTCGACAACAACTCCGGGTTGGAGTGGTTTCTCTACGGCAAGGCCTGCGTGAATCCGTGGCTGCTCAGCCACCGCACCGACGAGTTCCTTTACCATTTTCACCGCCACAGTTTTGCCGATTGCTTCGTGGTGCAGCGGGTGGGGATTGATGCCAAGACCGGGGCGCCCTTTGTCTCCAGCGATGACGATCTCGGGCCGGGGGTCCAGCTCGAGGTCGTCCAGGAAAGGGCGTTCTCGCCCATCTATCTCATCCGGCTGAGCCGGATCGTGTCGGTCGACGACGCCAAATTCAAGACCTGGGCCGAGGCGCGCTTGAAGCAGGGCAAGAATGCGCCCGCCCCGCAGCCTGTCTCCAGCAGCGCCGAGGCCGAGCAGCTGCTGGAATGGTTGCGCCAGCTGCCCTGATCAGCGGTCTTTTTGGGCCATGGCCCACTCCATCAGGACGGACATTTCTTGCAGGGAGCCGTCGACGGCCACGTGCACCTCGTGGGTGTCGAGATGGTAGACAAACTGGTTGTAGCCGATGACGGCATCGGGGCGGCGTACTCGCAGATAGGTGCAAAGCCGCGCGAAGCGCAACCGGTCGAGTTCCCATAAGGGTTTGGACGGACCTTCGCCGAAATCGTCGAAAACGGGCGACCGTGTTCCCGCGGCAAGCTCGGTGCGCATCGCCCGCCGCAGTTGCACGTAAGCTTGTTCCCGTTCCATGGTCCACGGCCCGCGAACAGCGCTGTACACATCCTGCAGCATCGTGGCGCTGATGCAGTAAAGTCCGGGCTTCAGCTCAAACCAACGGCGCGGCCGGCCGAGGGCGTAGTAGGGAGACAATTCTTCGCCTTGGATTCCCTCGTAGAAGGGATCGTCCGTCCCAAAGTAGGAGAGGTAGACTGGTTCCCCTGGTCGCCGGTGCTGACGCACCCAGACTGCGAGTTCCGGCAGACCTTGTCCCCAATCGAAGGAGCTATCGACGAGCTGCCGCCACCCCGCGGTGGGCCCGCCCGCCGCGATGTTATAAAAAGTCAGGTAATAAGGCCGAATCGCCCAGGATTCGATCGCGGAGAGGATGAGGACCAAGGCGGCGAGGTAGCGGCCGGGCGCCCCTGCGGCCGGCCGAACGAGCGCGCCGGCGATGACAAAAAGGACCAGATAAACCGGCAAGATATGCCTTTGGCCGATGTTCAGGTGACTGGTTATTGAGACAGCCCCGTACACGCCGGCGAAAACGACGAGAGGGACAAGGCGGGCGAAATCAGGCCCGGCCTTCTTCGGGACTTGGTGACGACACCACATGAGTCGCCACCAGTATGCGATCGCGACAGACAAGATTGCGGCCGCGGCCACCAGTTCGCCCAGCGTGCTCTTCGCCCACCAGGCATAGGGGAAGAACCACCACCATCCTGTAATGCTATAGTTGCCGAGCAGGAAGGCGCCCCGTCCCGCTGCGGCATAGAGCATATAAGAAAAGCCCTGGAGATATGCCTCGGGCAGCAGATGCCATGTCCGGGCCGACGCAATCAGGGCATGCCACAAGCCGGTTGGAGGCATCACCACGTCCCAAGGCACATAGAATTTCCATGCTGGCGGCAGGCCGGGAGCGAAGGCACTGTACCGGCAGCCGAAAAAGGTCCAGATGATCGCCCAGGTGGCGATGCCGTGTACCACGAGCAAGGCGAGGAGCACCCCGAGTTTGCCTGCCATGGCAGCAACCACGCGTCGCGCCGCGGGGCTTCGTCCCCAGGCGATTAGGACCGGTCCCGGCATGAATGTCGTCCAGAGGATAAGTAAGCCGAAAACCGGCAGCAGCACGCCGGCGGAAAATTTGGCCACGAATGCCAGGCCGGTGGCGGTGCAGCTCAGGAGAAGATTGCTCCAAGTGAGTTCGCGACTCACGCGCCACCAGGCACCCGCCGCGGCCAACAACCAAAATGCCGCACACATGTCCGAGGTGACCAAAGGGCCATGCGCCAAGGTGGTGGGCGATACGGCGTACAGGGCGAGTGAGCAAAGTCCGCCGGCGTGGCCCCACAGGCGACGGCTCCAGCAAAAGACGAGGAGCCCGGCCGCGACACTCCAAAAAGCCATCGTGGCTCGTGCGCAGAAAAGCATGTAATCGGTGTCATTACCTGAACCGAAGAAGAACAGCTGCCCGATGCGCCAAACACTGGAGTTGTGCCATTGCCTCGATTCTTTTGCCGGATCAAGTCGTGGCGGCGGCTGCAGGAGAAACAATGATAGCGCCCCCCAGCGTTGGGGCAGGTTGCCGTTTTCGGGTTGAAGCCGGTAATCGTTGAAACGCCAATAACTGTAGCCGCTCACGAGATGAGCGGTCTCGTCGTTGGTCACACCCCGGCCAGTCAACGCGCTTACTCCCAGCCACCAGTGCAGCGCCAGCAAAAGGGTCACCGCGGAAGTCACGACCACGGAAGGCAGGCGGGGCGGCATCATGCGGACGGGAGCCAATAAAAGCGTGGACACACTATCGTTGGCCGCCGACGCTACGGACAAGCCCGAAGTTCGCCGCCGGTCGTCCCCGACATCCAGCCATGAACGCGGAGGAATATCAGAATCTTGAACGCGTCGAGCGCACCCACTGGTATTACGCGGGCAAGCGCGAAATGGTGCGCGGCTGGATAAACGGGGTACGTCCGCCCGCGGCGGAGGACCTGCTGCTCGACTGCGGTGCCGGCACGGGGCTCTTTGCCAAGGAGATGGAATCGCACTGCCGCGTGCTGGTACTGGATGACCACGAGGAGGCGCTGCAGATGTTACGCCAGCGTTTCCGGCCGGAGCAGGTGTTGGGCCTTGCCGGCGACCAGGTCCCGCTGCCGGACGGGACGCTCGATTACGTGACCGCGTTGGATGTGCTGGAACACGTGCCGGATGCTGCTGCGGTGGTGCGCGGTTTCCACCGGTTGCTCAAGCCCGGGGGTCTGGCGGTCATCACGGTCCCGGCGAGTAGGGCCTTGTGGAGCGATTGGGATGAGGCGTTGCACCACTACCGGCGATATTCGCGGCGCCAGTTGCGCGCCTTGTTTCCGGCCGGTGAGTGGGAATTGGTGCATGTCAACTATACGAACGTCGTGGTATATCCGGCGGTCTGGCTGGTACGCAAATGGCGCCGCTGGACCCTCCGGTCCGCCTCGGGGCAAGGCCCGCGCACCGAAGATCGTGAACCGGCACCCTGGCTCAATTCGCTGCTTCAACGCCTCTTTGTCGGGTTGGCGTTCTGGCGGATACCCTTCCCCTTTGGCGTCAGCCTCCTCCTGGTCGCCCGACGGCGATAGCGGAACGGTCAGGGCATGAAGCGCAGTTCGACGGTCCCCTGGCCATCGGGAGCGCGAAGAAGCACGGATAATTGAGCCCCGGAAACGGGTCGGGGCAACGGAGGGAAGCTCACTGAAATCCGGGTCGGCCGGACCAGACGTGGCACATTGGCGCATGGTTCGCTCGGGCCGGTCGGCGCGCCGGTTTCGTCAATAGGAGTGAGCCACACGGGATGGGCTGAATCGACCGGGAGTTCCTCCAGCAGATTGTAGGGCGGAAACAGGTCTCTCACTTCGATGTGCTCGGTCGGATAATCAGTATGACTGACGGTCAACTCCAGGCGACGGCTACTGTCCGCGGCACCAGACGCGACGCGGGCGGTACCGTAGAGCGCGATGGAGCGCCCGCGATGTACCCATACCTCATAAGTTTCAATCCGCAGCGCTGGTTGGAAGTTGGCGGCAAGGTAATCAAACAACGGGCCGCCGGTGGCGAAGCCGGCGGCATGAAGAAAATCCACGAGGAACCGCTGGACGACAACACAAGCGCGCGGATCGGCTCGCAGGCGTGCAATGATTGCCTGCTGCTGGTCGGTTGAGAGCAGGGAAAACCAGTGGGTGGCGTTGGCCAGGGTGGGCGTGGGTTTGCCGGTCCAGATATTGAAACTGAAGAGGCCGGGAAAACTGAAAAGCTCGTTGCCATGGGCCTGGAGGTTTTTGCAGAGCAGGCGCAGGTCGGATCTCGTGTCATCGGGCAGCCGCAGATTCTCCGCCCCCGGCAGATCGAGCGGCACACTGTGCACATAACGCGTGTACCCCTTGTAGGCGAGGTCCCCGAGGGGCGCACCCGACCCGATGGCCAGGGCGATGCTGCCGACCGCCACGACCGGCAGCCGCAGGCGTGAGGCGCGCTCTGCCACCAGGCGCAGCGCCTCGTACCAGCCAATGGTGAATACCGGCACCCAAAGAAACGTTCCCCAGTTTAGCTGGCTGCCCGCCACGGGATATGCATGCAGGCTTTGCCAGACCAGCACCCAGGCCACCCAAAGGTGCGCGCGCTCTGCCGGTGTTGCCGGCCCATCATGCAGTGGGACAGTCATGATCCACGCCAACGGCAGGCCATAGACGAAGCCAAACTTGGGCATCGTGAACGGCGTGAGGCCGACGCATGCGGCGAGAAACCACAACCCGGCTCCAAGGCGTAGGACAACGACTGCCACGGTTGTCCAACCTGTGACCCGAACCCGGGTGATCACCCAAACCGCTATGGCCAGCGAGCCAAGGGCCAGTTCCCGCGTCCCGGGCAGCCACTGCACGGGCGAACGGTAGACGCCGGGTTGGCGCAAGGGATCGGTGACGACGCCATGCCATAGTTCCAACATGCTGGTGCCTCGGACGCCGGTGAGACCGGCCACCAGCACTCCCACGAGAAGACCAGTTCCGACAAAAACCGTCCACGTGCTCCGGCCATGTTCGTCGCGGTGCGCACGATGGACCAGGCACACGAGCGCCAGAGCGGCAGCGGAAAAATTCAGTGCATAGGTGGCCACCCAATTTTCGGCAAACAGCCCGGACATCAAGGCTCGGGGCACGGCGACACAACCCAGGGCGACCAGCCAGGCGGCATTACGACTGGCTCGGTCGTTGCCGGTGTTCACCAGTAACCACGCGCCGGCCGCGAGCACAAAAAAAGCTCCGACATTGATCTTCGTGAGCACCATCGCCGATCCCGCCAGGGCGCTGATGATGACAAACCGATGCGGGCGCTCCCGCTCGATGGCCCACGCGCCCCCGACCGCCCCGATCGCGGCCAGCAGGGTCAGCAGGCCGCCCGGATGCGACGGCTCACTGATCATGACCCACAAGTAGAGAAAAGTGAGGGCGGCACTCGCGGCCATGGCGATAAGCGACCGCGTCAAGCGCCAGACGAGGGTGGCACACAACGCCGCGGCGCCCAGCCAATGGATTAGCGTCAGAAACCGCCCCGTTTCATTATTGAAGGCAAACCCCAGCAGGCGCGCCAACGCATAATGGTAATTGAAGAAAAATGGCCCATATTGGCTGTAAACTTCAGCATAAAGCCGCCCATGGGTGACGTAGTTATGGAGGGACCAGAGCACATACCCCTCGTCGTCGTAGACCATGAAGGTCGTGAACAGCAGCCAATAACCGATCACGGCAAGCCCGACGACGCACACGGCGAGCAGGACAGGGGCAGTAAATCGCTTAGTCAAAGCCGGTCCTGCGTTTCACGATGTAGTTGGGACGCCGCTTCACTTCGTCGTAGACTCGGCCCAAGTATTCCCCGAGTACGCCGATACCGATGAGTTGTACGCCGCCGAGGAACAACACCAGCGTCGCCAGCGTGGTGAAGCCCGTGGGCGCGATCTCCACGCCGAGCAAACGCCGCGCCACGAAGAAAAGACCGATGGCAAACCCGACGCCGGCGATGAACAGACCGCAATAGGTCAACACGCGCAGCGGCAGGTAGGAAAAGCTGAAGATCCCATCCAAGGCGTAGCGCACGAGCCGGCGGAGCGTCTGCTGCGGCTGGCCCGCCGCCCGTTCCTGCCGGTCATAGACCACGTCGGCGCGCGGAAATCCGACCCAGGCGCGCAGCCCGGGGAAAAACCGGTTGCGTTCGGGCAAGTGGTTGAAGGCTTCGATGGCCGCGCCGCCCAGCAGTCCGAACGTGCCCGAGTTCGGTTCGACCGGATAATCGGTGACCAGGCCGAAAAGCCGGTGAAAAAGATCGAAGGCCACGCGGCGCAAACCGGTTTCACTCCGGGTGCGGCGGACGGCCCGCACGACCTCGGCGCCGCTGCGCCAGACCGCGACCAGCGCGGGGATGACCTCGGGCGGATCCTGCAGGTCGGCATCCATGGTCACCACGGCGTCGACGGTGGTTGCCGCCGCGAGCCCCGCGGCCAGGGCGCTTTGGAAGCCGAAGTTGCGCGACAAATCGACCAGCTTGAACCGGGGATCGCGTGCGTGCTGTTCAGCGATCAATGCCGCCGAGCGATCACGGCTGCCGTCGTTGACCAGAATGGCCGTCCAATGGCAATCCGGCTGGCCGTCGAACACCGCGGCCAGGCGACGGAAGAGCTCCGGTAGCACAGCTTCTTCGTTATAGACGGGGACGACGACAGCGATGGAGGACGGTGAACTCAAGGAAATGGAGGAATTACGTCAGGAGACGGCCGGGAAATCAACTCCGGGGAGGAGGTGGCGCAGTTGCCGAGGTCCCAGGCGGCCAGGAATAAAGCGTCCACAGCCCAAAGTCATCGTGCCGGGCGTTGGGGGGCAGCAGACTCAGCGCGATGCCCCAATCCGTCCCGCCGCGCGGCAGGGCGATCACGCACATTTTCGCCGGCAGATCCTGCCGCGCGTGGCTCAGGGTGAGGGCATGTCCGGCCACGAAGCGCAGGTAGAGTCCATCCTCGGCATGGTAAAGGCGGTTTTCGCTGTAGATCGTGACGAGCGGATTCCAAGGGAACCAGATTTCGTGGGAAAACCTACGAGCCAGAAAGTCGGCTTGCTGGTAGTGCTCGACGAGGGGACGGAAAGAGACCGACGGGATCCGCCATACCCGTACGCTGCAAATGGCCATGCCGGCGAAAGCCGCGGCGCCGGCGAGGGCTCGCGCGCGGGGTTGGCCGCGGGCCAAGGCGAGACCGAGGAGCAGGGCGGGCGGCAGCCAGTAGCCGAAGCCCTGCAGCGAGTTGAGGCTGCCACCGATCTTGAGCATGGCCGCCAACCCGGCCGGCATCGAAAGGAGCCAGGCCAGGGACGGCAGCAGCAACACCGAGTCGCGGGCCAGCAACCTCCGCCCATAGCCCGCCGTGAGCGCGAGCGGAACGATGAACTGAATGGAGAGTTCGGGCAGGTACTCCAGGATTCGATGCCACGGTTGCGGCACCCAGGGGAGATGCGCGGGCACGGCGAGCAGGTTAAGCCGAAGCGATTCCCACCCGAAGGCGGTCACCACCAACCCGGCGACAACCAAGCCGCCGAACAGACACCGTCCGGTGTGCCGGCCGGCTTCCTTCCAGCCAGCGGTCAGGCCAAGCCAGACGATTTGGGCGGCGGGCACACCGATCGAAGTCTGTTTGCAGGCCAGCCCGGCGACGGCCAGCGCCGCGGCACCCCACCGTCCGCGCCGGGAGGGGATCCGGACCAAGACCAGCAGGCCTGCCAGCCCAAGCGCTCCGGCCACATTGTCGGCCTGCAGAAACTGAAACGTTGCGCGCGGCCACAAGGCGACGGCCAGCGCGGCGGCCAGCAGCCGGTCTGTCCGGGACAAAGCACGGCCCGCCGGGGCCGGCCACGCCGCACACACCACGCCGATGGCAGCCACGGAGATCGCCAGGTTAATCGCTCCGGCGGCCAGAACGGCGCGGGCGGCGCTCGAGGCCCAAGTGGCGGGCCACCACAGCAGCACCGGCAGTGGCCCGTAGATCCAGGTGCTGACGGCGCCCGTGGTTTCGCCTGGGTAGACCGGCAGGCCGTGCGCCAGGGCAAACGACGGAGCCAGGCGCACATCATTCCACGGGCTGACCGGGAAAAGGCACCAGCAGACCCACAGCCAGAGCCCGGCCATCACGATGGCCGCAGCCAGCAGCCCCGTGAACAGCCCGCGGCGCGGCTTGTCGGGGGCGGTCATGGGGCTTGGGCCGGGGGCGAGGGACATGATCGTCGGCGGGCCATTGATCGAGATTGCATCGGGCGGATGATGGGGCTGGAGGTGGGACGGCAAGGTGCGGGACCGGCGGGGCCCCGGCGCGGCGGACTCACCCGCGGCCTTCCTGGCCCTGCGGCGG